>JBDLVP010000087.1:0-16554 GCA_039804705.1 Actinomycetota bacterium | reverse complement strand
TTTCTTATAGCCCATTTCATCCAAAATTCGGTTCAAATCTGCAACGTTGGCGAAGTCAATCAAAATCTGACCGCGTCCCTTGCCCAAAGCAATCTTTACTCGAGTCGAGAGCTGATCGCTGAGCTTCTCGGCAATCTCAGAAAGCATGTCGCTTCGGCCACCCGGCAGAACCTTGGTCTTTCCCGATTTACCCGATGGCTTGTCGATAGCCACTAGTTCTTCTAGCGAACGAACTGAAAGACCCTCATTGATTGCCTTGTTGGCAAGCTCTAGCATTCTGGTTTGATCTGGTACTGCCAAAATGGCACGAGCGTGACCAGCACTCAAAACCCCGGCTGCGACCTTACGCTGAACTTCGGCAGGTAGCTTGAGCAAACGAATGGTGTTGGTAATCTTTGGGCGACTGCGACCGATTCGATTGGCTAGCTCGTCTTGAGTGATTCCAAAATCTTCGAGCAACTGCTGGTAGGCGCTGGCCTCTTCAAGAGGGTTTAAATCGCTGCGGTGCAAGTTTTCCAGAAGCGCATCGCGCAACATGTTTTCATCAGCGGTTTCGCGAATCACCGCTGGAATCTTATTGAGGCCAACTTCTTTTGATGCGCGAAGACGACGCTCACCCATAATGAGTTCATAAACTGGTCGGCCATCTTTTTCACCCATTGAACGAACCACAATCGGCTGCAAGACTCCGAGTTCACGAATCGAGTGAACGAGTTCTGCGAAAGCCTCAGGTTCGTAAACCGATCGAGGTTGCTTAGCATTTGGAACAATTGCATCGATGTCTAGGTGGCCAAATCTGGCACCCGGTACTGCAACCAAATCTGAACTTGCAGACTCTGCTGCTTGACCTTCGGCGGCTTTGCTGCCGAAGAATACGTTCATCGGGCGTTCACCAGGAACTTCTGAAGTAGGAATCAAAGCGCCGATACCTCGACCTAAGCCGCCTTTACGTTCTGCCATTTTTTATGCTCCTCGGTTTGCCAGTTCGATTGCCGCTTCAAGATAGGCAATTGATCCAGGTGAAGTTCTGTCATAGGTGATTACTGGTTGCTGGTAGCTAGGTGCCTCTGAAACACGCACCGAACGAGGAATCACAGCATTTAGCACCTGCTTAGGAAAGTGCTCACGAACATCTTCGGCTACCGCCGAGGCCAACTTAGTTCGCGAATCAAACATGGTTAGCAAAATAGTGGTCAGCTCAAGCTGCGGGTTGACATGCTTCTGAATCAATGAAATGTTTTTAAGCAACTGACTCAAGCCTTCGAGCGCGTAGTACTCGCACTGAATTGGAATTAAGACTTCTTTGGCAGCCGCAAAAGCGTTAATAGTAAGCAAGCCAAGGCTTGGTGGGCAGTCGATGAAAATGTAATCCGGTTTGATCGGAGCGGTAGCCAGAAAAGAGTTGATGGCATTGCGCAATCTAAAGTTGCGCTCCCCCTCGGCAAAGTGAGCGAAAAGTTCCATCTCGGCGCCGGCTAGATCGATTGTTGCTGGCACGCAAAACAAGTTCTCGAGTGCTGGGCTCTTGTGAACAACTTCGCCCAAAGTAACGTCTTCGGTGAGAACCTCATAGATTCCCTTGGTGCCGGCGTGATGAGCTACTCCGAGCGCTGTGCTCGCGTTGCCCTGAGGGTCAAGATCAATAACCAAAACCTTTAAACCCTTTTGAGCCAAACTGGCTGCCAGGTTCACGGCCGTGGTGGTTTTGCCAACACCACCCTTTTGGTTTGAAATTGTGAAGACTCGGGTTTGAGGCGGTTTTTTTGCGTCGGTTTCAGAGATCTTTTGAAGTCTTGCCGAGTTAACCTGCAGTTCGCGGGCAATTGGAGTGCTGTTGTCGAAATTAGTCATTTTTCACCGATGTTTCACGTGAAACATTTATCCAGCCAGTTGGCGATGGTGATTCTGCATCGCGAGCATTTGGGTAACCCAAACCGGCGGCAACACTTGCCTTTGTAGTAATTCCGGTTTCAATGATTGAAACCAGTTCTGCTTGGTTTTGCTCTGTCATTTTTCCCTAATGCTTGTTCAACTAAGAATAGTTTGAACCACCGAAGTTGGCTCAGCCAAAACTTTGCTACCAGTGCTGAGAATTTCAAAACTCTTGATCTTGAGCTTCTTCACCAGAACCTGACTATCGGCAATTTCATCTGCCGCCTTTGATCCCTTCAAAGCTAATAGCTTGCCCCCTGTCTTCAAGAGGGGAACTGTCAAACGCAGCAACTTCGGTAAAGCCGAGACCGCCCTGGCAGTAACTACGTCGAACGCCTTGGTTTCAACCTCTTCAGCTCTTTGACGTCTTACTTCAACGTTGCTGAGCCCTAGGGCAATAACTTGCTCAGCCAGCCAATTTGCTCGGCGTTCCATTGGTTCAATCAAAACGAAATGAGCTGCCGGTTGCGCCAAAGCCATGGGAATTCCCGGTAGCCCGGCACCAGAACCTACATCGGCTACCAGTGAGCCAGCGTCAACTAGCTCAGCAACAACGGCCGAGTTGAGAATGTGCCTGGTCCAAAGTTTTGGCATTTCGCGTGGTCCGAGTAATCCAAGCAAATCTGCATCGCGAACCAAAGCTTGGGCGTATCCCCGCGCTTGGTTGATTTTGCTACCAAAGATAACCTCGGCCGCAGCAGGCTCTTGTTCTACTTCAAATTCTTCTGGCATGTTTCACGTGAAACATTAAGCCTGACGAATGACGATGTGGCGTGCTTTGCCTTCACCCTCAGACTCAGAAACAAGACCCGCTTCAGCGATCAGGTCGTGAGCCATCTTGCGGTCAAACGAAGACATTGGCTTCAAAGAGTAAGGCTCACCTGATTCCTGAACCTTAGCAATTGCTTTGCCTACTGACTTGGCGAGTTCTGCTGCCTTGGCATCGCGTGAACCACCAATGTCAAGAATTAGACGGCTGAAAGAGTTGGTCTTCACCTGTACAGCCAAACGCGCAAGTTCTTGCAAAGCGTCAACGGTGTCAGGCTCAGAGATCAAACGAAGGTTGCTCGCAGTCTCAGAAGCAACAGCCACATACGCGCGACCCTGACGCACGTCAATGTCGATGTCGCCATCCAAGTCAAAGATGTCAAGCAGTTCTTCTAGGTAGTCGGCGGCAACATCGCCTTCTTCTTCAAGCTGCTTGGTGGTTGCCGCAGGCTTCTTGGTCTCTTCGGTTGCTTCTGCAGCAACTTCAGTTTCTACGATTTCTTTTTGTTCTTCAGACATCATGATTACTTCGACTTCTTCTTAGAGCGGTTCTTAGAAACCGGCTGTGCACGTTGGGTGGTTACTGCAGCTTCAACTGCTTCTTCAATGGCGATTTCAGCCGACAAGATTGCTTCGCCTCGACGAGCCTTCTTGCGATCTGACTTCTTGGCCTGGCGAACTTCCCATTGACGGTAAGCCTCAGAGCCAGGGGTTGGCATGTTGCGAATGACTAGGAACTGCTGGCCCATGGTCCAGAAGTTCGAGGTTAGCCAGTAGAACATAACGCCAAGTGGGAATGAGATGCCCGAAATCATGAACATGATAGGGAAGATGTACATCATGATCTTCTGGGTCTGCATGTACTGGCTGGTCATGACGGCAGGGTTCTGATTCTTAGCCAAGATCTGACGCTGGGTAATGAACTGCGAGGCAGTCATAGCAATGATCATCACAGCGGCAAGAATCTTCACGGCGAGCGACGAGCTGTTCAAGAATGTGTCTTTAAGTGGTGCACCGAAAAGCTCAGACTTAGCAAACGATGCGGCTAGGTCTTTGGTTAGCAAGCCAACACCAGCGGTTGAGTGTTGTGCCTCATTTAGAACGAAGAACAAGCCGGTGAACACAGGCATCTGAATCAACAGAGGCAAGCATGATGCCAGAGGGTTGGTGTTGTGCTTCTTGTAAAGAGCCATCTGAGCTTCGGCAAATTCCTTGCGTGACTCAGGGTCGTTCTTGCCCTTGTACTTCTTCTGAAGTTTCTGCAATTCAGGCTGAACCTGAAGCATGTTTCGCTGGCTAACAATTTGCTTCACGAAGACCGGAATCAAAGCTGCGCGAACTAGAGCCACCAGACCAACGATCGCTAGCACCCAGGTGATTCCCTGATCGCTAGGCAGACCGATTGCAGTGAACAGAGTGTGGAACGAAACGAGCAGAAGCTCGATCAACCACTTGATAGGCCACAAGAAATCCATTAGTTATTACCTCTCATAGGTTTAGCTATTACAAAGCCAGAAGGTGTGACACGAAAGTACTCCGAGAGCATCCATTTCGGAGCCGGAGCCACTGGGTCGCTGCCACCATGCGACCAAGGGTTACATCTGAGAATACGCCATATCGTGAGCACACTGCCAACTAGCACTCCACGCTGCTGCACTTGCTGCAATCCGTAACTGGAACAGGTTGGGTAATAACGACAAACATCACCGTATAGAGGTGAGATCAATTTTCGATAGACCAATAACAACGCAACAGCAATGTTTCTTGGTACCAAGACCAGATTGACCAGCCACCGCACTATTTAGAAATCTTTTCTAAACTTGCAAGGAGTTCTGAACGAAGTTCTTGAAATGAAATACCGGATGCACCCGGCAATGCTCTAACCACATAATTTGCAGGCTGCATGAACTCGAGAGAAGTTCGGCAAATCTCGCGAAGGCGTCTTTTAACTAGGTTTCGAATCACAGCGTTTCCTACAGCTTTTGAAACCACAAAGCCAAAACGGGCCAGAGGAAATTCCTCGACCCGTTTTACGTAAATAACTAGGTTGCCTGAAACCACTTTTCGACCACTACGCATGGTCAAGCGAAAATCATCGGCAGTTGATAGCCGGTTCTCGCGGGCAAGCACCGCTAAGGCGACTAAGCCGAAAGCTCGGTGCGACCCTTACGACGACGTGCTGAAAGAATTGCACGGCCGGCACGGGTCTTCATGCGCAAACGGAAACCGTGGGTCTTTGCACGACGACGGTTGTTCGGCTGGAAAGTACGCTTACTCATAAGTAATCACTCCAAAGTCTGGTGTTGGAACTCGTAGTAATCAGACCTGATCTGATCTGAAGATTTCTGGCCCGCTCGTTCCAAGGCAGGGCAACCTGTTAAAAATACGCTATTCCAGTGTGCTTGGTCAAGTTTTTAATCGGTCAAAGCACATTTCTTTCAAATCCTCGACAGCTCCGCAAATTGTCAACAGGTGCGACACGCCAATTAATTTGCTTTTTCCACAGGCTATTCGGTTGAATCATTCAAGGAAGTTTCACAAGCTCGCATCCTGCGTAATTATTGGCAAGTGTAGAGTTATCCACAAGTTATCCACATGGTGCAAAACCCTGTTGATAACTGTGGAAAACTAGGGAAACCAAAGAAAGGGGTAACGATGGCAGACGAAGATGTAGTCGCAGGCATTTGGCACAGTTTATTAACACGCATTTCAAATGACTCTCGAGTTACCCGTCAGATGATTGGTTTCCTTAGCCTGGTTGAACCAGTTGCAACTTTAGGCGAAACACTTTACGTTGACGTTCCAAACGATCTCACCAAAGCAATGATTGAACAGCGCATTCTTGGAATCATCACCGAGGCAATGGCAGATAACGCCGAATGGGGTGGCGCTACTCGCATTGCTATTTCAGTCAACTCAAATCTAGAGTCGCTAATTCAGCCAATCACTGTTGATGGTCCAGGTTCTCAACAAACGCCCGAACCAATTCCTAGCTACTTGAGCAACCAACAAGTACCAGCTGCGGTTCAGCAAACTAATTTCAGCGAATCCCGCTTGAACCCTCGCTACACATTCGAAACTTTCGTTACCGGTGAATCAAACCGGTTTGCCCACGCTGCTTCATTTGCCGTTGCTGAAGATCCGGCCAAGGCTTACAACCCACTCTTTATTTATGGTTCATCAGGTCTGGGTAAAACCCACTTGCTGCACGCAATTGGCCACTATGCCATTTCACTGAACCCGAGACTCAAAGTTCGCTATGTCTCTAGCGAAGAATTCACCAACGCATTCATCAATGCGATTCAAACCAACCGCAACGCAGAATTCCAAGCTGAATACCGCGGCATCGACATTTTGCTAATTGACGATATTCAGTTCCTTCAGGGTAAAGACCAAACCCAAGAGGCTTTCTTCCACATCTTCAACAACCTGCATGATCACAACAAGCAGGTAGTAATCACCAGTGATAAACCACCGAAGCTAATGTCTGGCTTCGAAGAGCGAATGATTACCAGATTTGAGTGGGGTCTTATGACCGACATTCAAACTCCAGAACTTGAGACTCGAATTGCCATTCTGCGAAAGAAGGCAGAAAGTGACAAACTTCGAGTCACCGAAGACATTCTCGAATACATTGCCAGCCGAGTTTCATCGAGCATTCGTGAACTAGAGGGAACTCTGATTCGCGTTATGGCTTTCGCGAACCTAAACAACAGACCAATTGATATGTCTTTGGTTCAAACAGTTTTGAAAGACATTGTTCCGGTAGGTGAAGACAACACCTTGTCACCAGTAGAAATTATGAACTTGGTAGCTCGTTATTACGGCTTAACCGTAGATGACCTATCGGGAAGCTCACGTTTTCAGGCGATTGCACGTGCCCGCCAGGTTGCCATGTATTTGATTCGCGACCAGACAAATTTGTCGTTGCCTAAAATCGGCCAGCTATTTGGTGACCGTGATCACACCACCGTTATGTATGCCTGCAACAAGATCAACATTGAATTGAAGCAGCGAAGAGAGCTTTGGATTCAGGTAACTGAAGTGCTAAACCGATTGAAAAACAACCCACGTTCTTAATTTTTCTAAAGTTTTTTCTGTGGGTATCTCTGTGGATAACGAACTGTAATCCCACCAAATGGTGCACAACATCAGCAAAACCAGTGGGATTGACTTTTTGATTACACAAGTCCAATAGTTATCCACAGGTTTATGCACAAGTGTGTATACATCTCACAAGCATGTAGTTCCCAGTGAATTATTCAGATATATGAGTTATCCACATTTTCCACAGGGGTTATTACTACTAATAAATAAAAAATAGAAATTAAGAAGTAAATAACATTTAAAGCCTAAAAAACCAGTTTCCCGTTATTGCCTCTCATGTGCCAAGATTAAAAACCCTCAGTAAGTCAGATTGGATTGCACCTTGAAATTCCAGGTCAACAAAGATGTACTTAGCGAAGCTGTATCTTTTGCAGTTCGCTTGCTTCCACAAAAGAACACATTGCAGATCCTCAGTGGAATTCTTATCGAAGCCGACGCCAACGCACTTCGCCTTTCAGTCTTTGACTACGAAGTTTCAGCACAGGCTGAAATCGTTGCCAAGGTTGAAGACTCTGGTCGAGTTTTAGTTTCGGGCCGCTTGTTATCAGACATTGCTAGCCGACTTCCAAATGCACCGGTTGAATTCACCACCGACGGATCAAAAGTTTTGGTTTCTTGTGGTTCTTCGAAGTTCACCCTTCCGACCATGGATGTAAACACTTACCCAACCCTTCCTGAGCTTCCGGGTGTCACCGGAACCATCTCAGGAGAATCATTCTCAGAAGCTGTTTCTCAGGTTGCAATTGCAGCAGCTAAAGACGACGCAGCACCACCACTAACCGGTGTATTGGTGGAAGCTACCGAAAAGTCACTTTCGCTTGTTGCTACTGACCGCTTCCGCGTTGCACTCCGCGATGTCGCTTGGAACGGATCAGCAACTGCTGAAGGAATTTCTGCTTTGGTTCCTGCCCGAACTTTGCAAGAGGTTGCAAAAACCTTCGGCAACCAGGGTGAAATTGCTATTTCCATCACCCGCACCGAAGACCGCGGAATGATCGCTTTCAAAGCGAACAACCGCTCGGTAACCACTCAGCTAATCAAGGGAAGCTTTCCAGCCGTAAAGGCACTGATTCCAACCGAACTTGAGCACGCATCAATTGCAGCAACCAGCGATTTGATCGAATCAACTCGACGTGTTTCATTGGTGCTTGAGCGCGATTCAGCTTTGCGTTACACCTTCAAAGCTTCTGAGGTTGAACTTGAGGCTAGTGGCAACGAAACTGCACAGGCATCTGAAAGCGTTAGCGCAGAGCTTGCTGGTGCTGAAATTGCAGTTTCTCTAAAGCCGCAGTTCTTGATTGATGGGCTAAGCGGAGTTCACTCAGAATTTGCGAAGATCGCCTTCACCAAGAGCGATAACCCACACAAGCCAGGGCCAGTTCTAATTAGCAGCCACGGTTCAAAAGACAAGCCAGCAGGCGAAGGTTACCGTTACCTGCTTCAGCCAAACTTGCTTCCTAAATAAGCCAAAAATCTAATAGATGTTGGTTACGCACCTTACGCTCGCTAATTTTCGCAATCACAAAAATACTGATTTGGCGATTAGCGCTGGCACGGTGCTATTTGTTGGGCCTAATGGGCATGGCAAAACCAACCTGGTTGAGGCAATTCACTACTTAGCCACTCTTTCGTCGCATCGAGTAGCCGGTTACCTGCCGCTAATCAAGAAAGATGAGCCAGTTGCAGTTATTCGCGCCAAAATTTCTCACCTAGGTAGAGACGTTCTACTTGAGGCTGAGCTGGCTCGAGACACTAAAAATCGAGTGCGAATCAATAAGGCCGACACTCCTCGGGTGAGAGATCTTCTGGGCTACGTGAAAACCGTAACTTTTGCTCCCGAAGACCTAGACATCGTCAAGAAAGACCCGAGCCATCGCCGGGCATTTATTGATGAGCTTTTGGTTCAGCTGCTGCCGCGACTAAGTGGCACTTTTCAAGATTATGATCGGGTGCTAAAGCAGCGAAACACGTTGCTGAAGAGCGCAAGAACCAATGCGGTAAAAGGTGCAGCACTTTCAACCCTGGATGACTGGGATTCCCAGCTGGTCAAATTTGGCAGCGAAATCATTTTGAATCGCAATAAATTGATCAACCAGCTAAACCCTCGACTAATTGCTGCCTATCAAGCCATTGCCCAATCGCGAAACGAACCGGTAATTCAATTGCGCTCATCTTTGGTGCAAACTACAATTCCTAACTGGGATGACACCGAGCCAGAAGAAGAACCGAGTCTGCTGTTCTCAGTAGACCCGCTTGAGATCGAAGAACTTTTCAGAAACCGCCTGGCTGCAGTGCGACCAAAGGAAATCGAACGCGGGTTAACTTTGGTTGGGCCTCAGCGCGATGACCTTTTATTGTTGCTCAACGATATGCCAGCAAAGGGTTATGCCAGCCACGGTGAAAGCTGGTCTTACGCACTAGCTTTGCGGCTAGCCTCAAGGGATTTATTGCGAGAAAATTCCGACTTCGGCGATCCGGTTTTGATTCTCGATGATGTCTTTGCAGAACTAGATGCGCAGCGACGTGAACGCTTGGCACTCATGGTCTCAGATAACGAGCAGGTTTTGATTACTACTGCTGACATCGATCACATTCCAACGAGTCTGCAAACTACAAAGTTTCACGTGGAACATGGAACCGTAACGGCTGGTGAATCTAATGGCTGAGGCAGCAGATTTCTCGGTTGATTTCTATTACCGCATGCGAAAGAGTTTGGCTGGGCGCAAGAGCCGAGACACCAAACGCAGAGAAGAACAGGCAAGCCGGGCTAATTCTCAACCATTTGAAGCCGGTCGGTCACCGGTGTCAGTTTCAAATTCAATTGACTCACTTTTGAAATCGTTTTCGTGGGAATCTCAAATCAGCGAAGCTGATCTTTTTAACCAGTGGGCAAAAATTGTTGGAGACCAAAATTCTCTGAATTCAACACCGGAGCATATCAACAAGGGCCAGCTTGTGGTGCGTTGTAAATCGACCGCCTGGGCTACCCAGCTTCGCCTGATGCAAGGCCAGATTTTGCAGCGAATTAACCAGGAATATCCCCTGCTCGAAATCACAACTTTGAAGTTCGTTGGTCCAGATGCTCCAAGTTGGAAAAAGGGCCCCCTTTCAGTTCCAGGTCGCGGGCCAAGAGATACCTACGGATAAGCGAAATATTGGCGACAAATCGCCACTTTTCCACATTTATTGACTCCGCGAACATCCCAGCAAATTGGCGTGTTTTGAATAGAATTAAGCCTGTTAGTTACCCCTAATTTAAATCGCCTTTTGAGGCGTGGTTAAGCGGGCCTAATTACTACTGAGGAGCTCAACTTAATATGTCGACAGATAACTCTTACGAAGCCGGGAATATCCAGGTTCTTGAAGGACTCGAAGCAGTTCGCAAGAGACCAGGTATGTACATCGGTTCAACTGGTCCTCGTGGTTTGCACCACTTGGTTTACGAAGTTGTCGATAACTCAGTAGATGAAGCACTCGCTGGCCACTGCGACGTTATTAATGTGGTTATTACCAAAGACGGATGGATCCGAGTCACCGATAACGGCCGAGGCATTCCAGTTTCAGTTCACCCAACCGAGGGAATTTCAACAGTTCAGGTTGTTATGACCATTTTGCACGCCGGCGGTAAGTTCGGCGGCGGCGGTTACGCGGTATCGGGTGGTTTGCACGGTGTTGGTGCTTCGGTAGTAAACGCTCTTTCGAGCAAGCTGCACGTTGAAGTTGCTCGTGAAGGTTTCTTGTGGAGCCAGGATTACGAAATCGGTGTTCCGCTTGCCCCACTAGCTAAGGGCAAGGCGGTTGATTACACCGGAACTAGAACCGAGTTCTTGGCTGACCCAGCAATTTTCGAATCAGTTGAATACGACTACGAAACGTTGCGCCAGCGTTTCCAGCAGATGACCTTCTTGAACAAAGGTTTGCGAATCACTCTTCTTGATGAGCGCGATGGCCGCAACGATGACTTCTGCTACGAGCGTGGCCTCGAAGATTACGTTGACTACTTGAACCACGCTAAAAAAAGCGAAGTAGTGCACGACGAGATCATTTCGTTCGAATCTGAAACCAAAGAGAAGAACCTCGCCGTTGAAGTAGCCATGCAGTGGACAACCGCTTACAACGAAAGCGTTCACACCTACGCAAACACCATCAACACTCACGAGGGTGGAACCCACGAAGAGGGTTTCCGTGCGGCGTTGACCACTTTGGTAAACAAGTATGGCCGCGATAAGGGTCTGCTTAAAGAAAAAGATGAAAACCTATCGGGCGATGACTGCCGCGAAGGCCTAACCGCTGTTATCTCGGTCAAGCTGAGCGAACCTCAGTTCGAGGGTCAGACCAAGACCAAACTTGGCAACACCGAAGTTAAGGCTTTCGTGCAGCGAGTAGTTCACGAACAGCTTGGTGACTGGTTCGATCGCAACCCAAACCAAGCGAAAGAAATCATTCGAAAGGCAATTCAGGCAGCAAGCGCTCGAATTGCTGCTCGTAAAGCTCGCGAAGCAACCCGCCGCAAGGGTTTGCTCGAGACCATGGGTATGCCTGGAAAACTTCGCGACTGCTCAAGCCGTAACCCAGAAGTCAGCGAAATCTTTATTGTTGAGGGTGACTCGGCGGGTGGTTCTGCAATGCGCGGAAGAAACCCTGAAACCCAAGCAATTTTGCCACTTCGCGGCAAGATTTTGAACGTTGAAAAGGCCCGCCTCGACCGCGCCCTTGCCAACACTGAAGTTCAGTCTTTGATTACCGCATTCGGAACCGGCATTGGCGAAGAGTTCGATGTATCAAAGATTCGCTACCACAAGTGCGTATTGATGGCCGACGCTGATGTTGATGGTCAGCATATTCGTACTTTGCTTCTTACCTTGTTGTTCCGCTACATGAGACCTTTGATCGAGCACGGCTACGTTTACATTGCGCAGCCACCGTTGTATCGAATCAAGTGGTCAAACGCCGATCACCAATACGTTTACAGCGACCTAGAACGTGACCAGCAACTAGAAGCTGGCCAAGCTGCCGGCAAGCGTATTCCTAAAGAAAATGCAATTCAGCGCTACAAGGGCCTTGGTGAAATGGACTACGACGAACTTTGGGACACCACCATGGATCCAGCTCGCCGCACCCTTCTTCAGGTAACCCTCGAAGACGCAGCTCGCGCCGACGAAACCTTCTCAACTCTTATGGGTGAAGACGTCGAAGCGCGTCGTAACTTTATCCAGCGCAACGCAAAGGACGTCCGTTTCCTAGATATCTAGGAAACGGTGAAAGCGAATAAATCATGGCTGAAGAATTAACCCCAGTAACTGCAAACGACCACGTAGAACAAATCGACCTTCAGGTCGAAATGCAACGTTCATACCTCGACTACGCAATGAGCGTTATCGTGGGTCGTGCTCTTCCAGATGTGCGCGATGGCCTAAAGCCAGTGCACCGCCGCGTGCTTTACGCGATGTATGACGGTGGTTACCGCCCAGACAAGCAGTTCTCAAAGTGCTCGCGTGTTGTCGGTGACGTTATGGGTCAGTACCACCCACACGGTGACAGCGCAATTTACGACACCTTGGTTCGTTTGGTTCAAGACTGGAACCTTCGTTACCCACTAGTTTCAGGGCAGGGAAACTTTGGTTCCCCAGGTAACGACCCAGCTGCTGCTCCTCGTTACACCGAGTGCCGCATGGCTACCTTGGCCATGGAAATGGTTCGCGACATCGACGAAGAAACCGTTGATTTCCAAGACAACTACGACGGCCGCACCCAAGAGCCAACTATTTTGCCAAGCCGTTTCCCAAACCTTTTGGTTAACGGATCAATCGGTATTGCGGTTGGTATGGCCACCAACATTCCACCTCACAACCTTCGTGAAGTTGCTGCCGGTGCCCAGTGGTATCTCAAGAACCCAGAAGCAACTCAAGAAGAACTTCTTGAAGCACTTCTAACCTTCATCAAGGGCCCCGATTTCCCAACCGGCGCAACCATTTTGGGTCGCAAGGGAATTGAAGAGGCTTACCGCACGGGTCGCGGATCAATCACCATGCGTGCGGTTGTCAGCGTTGAAGAACTTCAGGGCCGCACCTGCCTAGTTGTTACCGAGCTGCCTTACCAGGTAAACCCAGACAACCTCGCCCTCAAAATTGCCGACCTAGTCAAAGACGGCAAGTTAACCGGAATCGCAGACATCCGTGATGAGACTTCAGGTCGAACCGGCCAGCGATTGGTCATTGTTCTTAAGCGCGATGCAGTTGCCCGCGTAGTTTTGAACAACCTATACAAGCTCACACCACTGCAAGAGAACTTCAGCGCTAACATGCTGGCTCTAGTTGATGGCGTTCCTCGCACCCTGAGCATCGACGGATTCATTTCGAACTGGGTAACTCACCAGATTGAGGTAATTGTTCGTCGTACCCAGTTCCGTCTGCGTAAAGCAGAAGAACGTGCACACATTCTGCGCGGTTACCTCAAGGCACTAGATGCCCTAGACGCAGTAATCGCACTGATTCGCAAGAGCGCTAACGTTGATGAAGCCCGCGAAGGCCTAATCAAGTTACTCAGCATTGACGAACTTCAGGCTCGTGCGATTCTGAACATGCAGTTGCGCCAGCTTGCAGCACTTGAGCGCCAGAAGATCATTGATGAAAATGCCGAACTTGAGCGTTTGATTGCCGATTACCTGTCGATCATTGCTGACCCAATTCGCCAGCGCACCATTGTTAGCGAAGAACTCGAAGAGATCATTGCGAAGCACGGCGATGAGCGTCGTTCTCAGATCATTGCCGGCTTCGATGGCGATGTCAGCATGGAAGACCTAATTCCTGAAGAAGAAATGGTTGTTACCGTTACTCGAGGTGGCTATGTCAAGCGCACCAAGAGCGACAACTACCGCTCACAACACCGCGGCGGTAAGGGTGTAAAGGGTGCGAACCTTCGAGCCGACGACGTGGTCGAACACTTCTTTGTAACTACAACCCACCATTGGTTGTTGTTCTTTACCAACATGGGCCGTGTTTACCGCGCTAAGGCTTACGAATTACAAGAAGCCGGTCGCGACAGCAAGGGTCAGCACGTTGCAAACTTGCTTGCACTGCAACCAGATGAGCAAATCGCGCAGATTCTCGACATTCGCGACTACGCCCAAGCACCGTATCTAGTGCTTGCAACCAGAAGCGGTTTAGTGAAGAAAACCTCACTCGAGGCTTACGACACTGCCCGCACCGGCGGAATCATCGCGATCAAGCTTCGCGAAGATGACGAACTGGTTTCAGCAATGCTTGCCGGTGAAACAGACGACTTGCTCTTGGTTAGCCGCAAGGGAATGTCAATTCGCTTCTCTAACTCTGATGAAAGCTTGCGACCAATGGGCCGCGATACCTCTGGAAACATTGGTATGCACTTCAGAGAAGGCGACGAACTTCTAAGTGCGACAGTGATTACTGAATCTGGATTCGTGTTCATTGTTACCGAAGGTGGCTATGCCAAGCGAACCTCAGTTGATCAGTACCGCTTGCAAAACCGAGGCGGTATCGGAATCAAGGTAGCCAAGCTTGAAGAAAAGCGAGGCGACTTGGTCGGAGCCCTAATCGTTGAAGAAGACGACGAAGTTCTTGTAGTTCTCGAGAGCGGCAAGGTCGTTCGATCCGATGTGACCGAGGTACCTGCTAAGGGACGCGACACCATGGGTGTTGTATTTGCTCGCTTCGAAGAGGGCGACAACATCATTGGATTAGCCAAGAATTCAGAACGAAACTTGGAATCTACAGCTGAGGGCACCACAATTGATGCAGAAGCTGAAACAGAATCTGAACCAGCACCAGAAGGAGCAACTGAATGAGCGACTCAGTAGTTGAAAAAGCAAAGCGTCAGAGCCGCAAGTTGCGAGCCGCTGCTAGTGGCAAGCGCGTCGGCCTTCGCTTGGTTCACATTGACTTTTGGTCAGCAATTCGCGTTGGTCTAGTAATTCAGGTTGCTCTTGCTATTGCAACCTTGGTTGGTGCGTTTGTTCTTTGGCTAGTACTTAGCAGCCTGGGAATCTTCGGATCTGTGAACACCCTGGTTACCAGCGTTGTCGGAAACAACAGCGTTGACGTGAACTCAACCTTGAGCTTGCCGACCATGATGTCGTTCGCAGCTGCGATTTCTGTTTTCAACCTAATCGTTGGTACTCTACTAGCTGGTGTCGTTGCTCTTGTGTTCAACGTCATCGCAAAGATCACTGGCGGTTTGCTTGTTGGTTTCACTAACAACTAGCAAATAATTAGCTGAATTTGAGCATTCCGACTTTTTAGCGTAAAGTTGGAAAGGCTCTAACGGGCCTATAGCTCAGGTGGTTAGAGCGCTTCACTGATAATGAAGAGGTCGGAGGTTCAAGTCCTCCTAGGCCCACGAAGGTTTCGTAAGAAACCATCATGGGGACTTAGCTCAGTTGGTAGAGCACCTGCTTTGCAAGCAGGGGGTCAGGGGTTCGACCCCCCTAGTCTCCACAGTGAGAAAGACCAGTCAGAAATGGCTGGTCTTTTTCTTTACCCAAAAGCGTTAGTAACATCAGACTTGAAAATACAATTGACCCATGTCGCAAAAATTCGCAGGTAAGCACGCATTCGTTTCAGGATCATCTCGAGGCATCGGAGCCCAGGTTGCTCAACTTCTGGCAGCAGAAGGCGCAACCGTTGCCATCAACTACCGCGACAAAGTAGTTCGCGCCGAGAAGATTGCTAACCAGATTATTGAAGCTGGGGGCAAAGCGATTGTTGTAGGCGCTGACCTGACCGACTACCCGAGTATTGACGCACTTGCTGCAGCTTTGAAAGAACAGTTCGGCTCACTTGATCTTTTGGTTCTAAATGCATCTGGTGGCATGGAAACCGGCAAGGGCGAGGACTACGCGATGCGCCTCAACCGCGATGCTCAGGTCAATTTGGTCAAGACTGCCCTACCTTTGTTGAAGCCTGGTTCTCGCATTGTTTTTGTGACTAGCCACCAAGCACACTTCATTCGTGAGACCCCAACCATGCCTGAGTACCTGCCAGTTGCTCTGAGCAAACGTGCCGGTGAAGACGCACTTCGCGACTTGATTCCTGATTTCACCGAAAAGGGCATTGAGTTTGTTGTAGTTTCAGGCGACATGATTGAGGGAACAGTTACCGCAACCCTGCTTGACCGACTAAATCCCGGTGCAATTGACGCCCGTAAAGAGGCTGTTGGCAAGCTTTACAACGTTGAAGAATTTGCCGAAGAGATCGTCAAGGCCGCTAGCGCAGAAGTTCCAGCGAACAACACCGTGCTTATCGGTGACACCGCTTACTTCACCAAGGGCTAATGAGTTCAATTAAGGTTGACGTCTGGTCAGACGTGGCCTGCCCATGGTGCTACATAGGTAAACGCAAACTCGAAGCTGCCATTAGCCAGTTCGAGGGTCTTGATTCAGGAAACCACATTGAGGTCGAGTATCACAGTTACCTTTTGAACCCAGATATGCCAGTTGACTTCGAAGGCAGTCAGGTTGATTACCTTTGCGAACTGAAGGGTTTTTCTCGCGAACAAGTCGCGCAAATGTCTGAGCGTATTACTGCCATCGCAGCTTCAGTCGGTTTGAATTACAACTTTGCCGACCAAATTATGACTAATACGGTTTTGGCTCACCAACTTTTGCACTTCGCCAAAGCCCACGGCAAACAGGTTGAAATGAAAGAAAGAATCATGGATGCCCACTTCGTGAAGGCAGAGCACGTTGGTCGGGTTGACGATTTAGTTGGCATG
>JBDLVP010000086.1:0-3006 GCA_039804705.1 Actinomycetota bacterium | reverse complement strand
CAAGGCTTTCGAGCTAGCTCTTAGCTACTCAAAGGCAATCGGTGGAACCCGCGCCGGAACCATCAAGACCACCTTCACCGAAGAGACCGAAACCGACTTGTTCGGTGAGCAGGCAGTTCTTTGTGGCGGTGCTTCACAGCTAATTCAGTACGGCTTCGAGACTCTAACCGAAGCTGGTTACCAGCCAGAAGTTGCTTACTTCGAGGTTCTTCACGAGTTGAAGCTAATCGTTGACCTTATGTACGAGGGTGGAATTGCAAAGCAGCGTTGGTCAGTTTCATCGACCGCTGAATACGGCGACTACATCTCTGGCCCACGCGTTATCGGCCCAGAGGTTAAAGAGCACATGCGCGATGTTCTAACTGACATCCAAGATGGCACCTTCGCACGTCGATTCATTGCTGACCAAGATGCCGGCGCACCAGAGTTCGAAGCGCTACGCGCTAAGGGCGAGGCTCACCCAATTGAGAAGGTAGGGCGCGAACTTCGCAAGCTATTCTCATGGTTGCGCAATGCAGACACCGAAAAAGACTACGTCGAAGGCAGCTCAGCTCGCTAAGACTTGTTCTAATAAAAAAGACCCCGAGAAATCGGGGTCTTTTTTATTGCCTAGTGTTGTGCTCGATAAACAGCGCCGAGTAATGGGGCATCGTCGAACATGGTGGTTGGTGCCAACTTGATTTGTCTAGAGCCAATGCTCGATTCAAGACCAGCTCTGAAAGGCCCCTCTAGAACATCCCAAGACTTAGCAATGCTTCCACCGATAACCAAGGCATCGGCATCAAATGACAACACTCTGTTGCCTAATGCCTTACCCAATGCCTCAATGGCTCCAGCCAAAACTGCGATTGCAGTTGCATCCTGATTCCGAGCCAAACCGGTGATCTGCTCGACTGAAGCGTTATCGCCCGAAACCAATTCATAGCGTGCAACTATAGCTCGGGTTGAAACGACGTCTTCGAGAGGAACACCATCGATGAAATCACGATGAATAGTTCCATTAATTGGCACTGAGTGACCAGTCTTTACCGGAAGACCATTAATCAGAAAACCTGAGCCAACGCCAGTGCCAAGTGTGATCACCATCATGCGATTTGAACCGGCTAGTTCCCCGAATGCCCATTCGCCAACGGCATAGCTAGTTGCATCGTGAATAAATTTGATTTGTGCAGGTTCAAGCTTCAGCCTTTGGGCTAAGCCATCTCGCACGTTCACGCCATAAAGGTTCTCAAACTTTCCCACGTTTTCAAATAGTGCCAAACCAGTTTCGTAATCGAATGGGTCTGGCATGGCGAAGGTCCAGCCGACTGATTTGTTGCCCGATACCTCTAAGCAGGCAGCCGCCCAGGCATCCATGATTTCAACTGCCGAAGCATGCGAATCAATACCGAATGACTTGCGCGATAAAACTTTCGCAGTTCTGCCCGCTGGGGTTTCGGTGGTGCTGGCAACTGCGCAAGTAATGTGACTGCCACCAACATCGGCAACAAACCACTCGCGCGTGCTCATTAGCGAACTACTCGGTAATCACGCTGGCTTAGGCCCGACTCGAAATCTTTGGTCGAGGCAATTTCAAAACCGGAAAGCGCTTCTTCAAGTGAAGTCTCAAACAGTGGAACGCCGCCGCCTAAAACATCTGGCGAAATAAACAGGGTTAGCTGATCTAGCAAACCCACCTGCATGAGCTGGCGAACCACATCGGCCCCGCCAACCACAAAAACCTGACCCTGAATTTTGCGGTTGATTTCGGCAACCACCTGCGCAATTGGCCCAGAAACGAAGTGAACATTTGGGTCAGTGAGTCCGTCGTATTTCATTGGGTTAGAGGTGAGCACGAAAGTCGGCAGCATGCGCGCCTGATCGCCAAGCGCGTTTAGTTCGAAGTCGAAAGTTTTAGAACCCTCAAGCACAGCAACACTTCGGTTCATCAAATCTGCGAAACCATAGTCTTCGCCACCCTCAAGGTATTTCTCTGCCCACGCCATATCGCCATCAGGGCCAGCCAAGTAACCGTCGGCGCTAACTGCTGCGAAGAATAGAAATGAAGCCATGAGTCAACCTTAATCTTTAGGCGATAAGCGCAAGTTCAACTAGCGGGCGAGATTGAATTTCACGAACGAAGTCAGATTCAGCTCGCTGCCACTCAAGGGCTGAGGCGAACTGAACGTTGATTTCGCGACCTAAAACGTCTTCGGCTTTAGCGGCAGCTCTAGAGGCTTCGATTCTTGATACCTGGCCAACTAATAGAAGGTCAACTTCTTTTGGCGTAGGGCCCGCTTGTTTAGAAAGGCGAGCGGCCCAGGTTCCGAATAGGTAGGCGTGGGCAATGCCATCGATTCCCAGAAGCACTGAGGGCAAAACTGCAGCTGGTCCATAGCTATAAGTAATGATTTGGCTGACAGATTCAAATAGTAGGTTTTTGCGATTTGGCTGAATCAAGCGCGCTTTGCCAACAGTCTTTTGAATGACAAGTTGTGCATCAAGCAGGCGATCAACCTCGCGCATGGCGGTTGGCAGGCTAACGGCGGCGAATTCAGCAAGGTCGCTGATTGAAAAGAACTCTTCAGGGTTCATAAACAATTGCGCCAAAATGAGACCTTGAGCGTCGCTTTTTAGTAGCGGAGAGAGTTTGGCAGCGGTAACTTTCACAAAAACAAGTCTAAGTTACATTTATTGAAACATAAATTCTGGAAACACCGAAAGTCTAGTTCTAAACTTGAACTACTTATTGACCCCAACCTCAAGGATCAAACATGACCAAGCCAGTTGTACTTATCGCCGAAGAGCTTTCGCCTGCAACAGTTGAAGCGCTTGGCCCAGACTTTGAAGTTCGCAACGTTGACGGCACCGACCGCCCAGCATTGTTGGCAGAACTTGCAAACGCAGATGCCATTTTGGTTCGTTCAGCAACTCAGGTTGATGCCGAAGCAATCGCCGCAGCACCTAAGTTGAAAGTTGTTGCTCGCGCTGGTGTTGGTCTAGACAACGTTGACATCAAGGCAGCTA
>JBDLVP010000085.1:0-5644 GCA_039804705.1 Actinomycetota bacterium | reverse complement strand
AGCCTTGCCAAACTCAACGTCGACCTCGTGGTTGACACTGGCGATAACCTAGGGCACCGCGACGCAATCAAGCCAGCCCTCGCAGCAATGCAGGGGGTTCTAGGTATTCCAGGCGTATTTGTGAACGGCTCTAACGACTATTTCGCACCCGCACCTAGAAACCCATTCAACTATTTGTTCAGCCCATCAAAGCGCGAGAGCCACGAGGCTCTGGCAACCGCCGAGTTCATCGAGGGTCTTGAAACCGCCGGATGGCTAAACCTAAACAATTCCACCGGAACGTTGAGCGTGAACGGTTCGAAACTTCGCTTTGTTGGTGTTGACGACCACCACGAACACCTGTCGAAACTTGAAACCATTGGCCAAAATGCCAAGGCACTAAAGACCGGTGAAACTTTGATTGGCGTAACTCACGCTCCATACTTGGCAGTGATTAACGCAATGGAAGACGCTGGCGTGCAGGTGCTATTTGCCGGTCATACGCACGGCGGTCAGGTCTGCATTCCAGGTTTTGGCGCGATCATTACCAACTGCGATTTGCCTGCAAATGCTGCAAAGGGCTTGAGCAGCTGGTCGAGAACCGGCAGGGTCATGTGGCTGAATGTTTGTGCTGGCCTTGGCCACTCTATTTATGCGCCAGTGAGATTTGCGTGCAAGCCAGAGGTCCGAATTATCGAACTTGTAGCGGCCGAATAACGAGCCGAAAAACAGCTAGTTTCCGAGTGCGTATGCCTTAGGGCCAAGAACTACAAAGTTGCCCTCTGCGTTCTCGCAGCGTGCCGTTACATCGGCAACGAAACAACTTATAGCGCCAACGGTTACTCTTTCGTTTGAAGCAAGTTCTAGCGCACCAGCTGGGTCGGCGTAGTTTCCGCCAGCGCAAAGAAACTCTGCGCCTTTGCCGTTTGCAGGTTTAGTTCCGTGAAGCATTACCTGGTAGCCGTAGCTGTAATCGCAAGTGTCTGGGGTTGCGGCCGGTTCATAAACTGCGTCAACTTCGTTGATCTCGCAAACTGCATTGTCGTCGGTTGGGGTGATTGAACACCAAACTGGCCCGGTCCCTACCTTGAACAAATAGCTGCCGTCGGCCTGTGCGAATTGTTGTGCGTCAACCTCAGAAATAGCTTCTGGAGTAGCGGTTGGAATCAGGGTTGGGTCAATAGTTTTTACTGCGGTCGGAGTGCTCGTAGCACTCGGTTCAACGGTGGCAACAGCACAACCGGCTAGCGCACTAGCTAGCAACAAAGCAGCCCCCAAGGCTGAAAAACGTGTGACCATATGTTCAGATTAGGGCTCCAGAAATACGAAAACCCGCTGCGACACAGCAGCGGGTTTTCGTATTTAGTTTTTAGAACTCGCTAGCAACCAATTCTGCGATTTCGTAGGTGTTTAGAGCAGCACCCTTTCGCAGGTTGTCGCCAACAACAAACAGTTCGATTGAGTTAGGGAAATCAAGCGACTGACGAATTCGACCAACGAAAGTTGGGTCTTGTCCGGCAACCATGTTTGGCGTTGGGTAAAGGTTGTTTGCTGGGTCGTCGACTACCTCAACGGTTGGCTGAGCGTCTAGAACGCTGCGAACTTCGTCAGGGGTTAGCGGGTTAGCAAAAGTTGCGTGAACGGTTAGCGAGTGAGCTACCTGCACTGGAACGCGAACACAGCTCGCTGCAACCTTTAGGTCTTTGATGCCCAAGATCTTGCGGCTTTCATCGCGAACCTTTAGTTCTTCGCTTGAGTGACCGCCGGCCTTGAGTGAACCTGCAAAAGGAATCACGTTCAAAGCAATTGGGTATGCCCATGGTGAATCGCTAAGGTCGTTGCCAGCTGCCTTTAGTGCTGCGGCGACATCGTTGGTGTTGGTGCCAAGACTTGCGTTCTTGCCAACCACTGCGATCTCGTTAGCCAGTTCATCAATACCTGCCGCACCTGCACCTGAAACAGCTTGGTAGCTCGACACCACAAGCTCGGTTAGCTTCCACTTGTCGTGAAGCGCACCCATGGCAGCCATCATGGTCAAAGTGGTGCAGTTCGGGTTCGAAATAATGCCCAGCGGGCGGTTCTTGGCCTGATCTGGGTTCACCTCAGGAACCACTAGCGGCACCTGGTCGTTCATGCGGAAAGCACCTGAGTTATCTACTGCTACTGCCCCGCGAGCAGCCGCAATAGGTGCCCAAACTTCGCTGACCTCATCTGGAACGTCGAACATGGCAATGTCAATGCCGTCGAAGGCTTCTTCAGTTAGAGCAACCACGGTTAGGTCTTCGCCGTGAACTTGAATCTTCTTTCCAGCCGAGCGTGGTGAAGCAATCAAACGAATCTCGCCCCAAATGTTTGGACGGCTGTTGATGATTCCGATCATTACGGTTCCAACAGCTCCGGTTGCGCCAACAAGAGCGAGGTTTGGTTTGCGACTCATCGTGTTCTCCTAGTTGCTAAAAGTTTTATTTGGCCAGCATTAAGCGGCCAGTGGTTATCGACCGGTACCGGCGTAAACCACGGCCTCAACATCGCTGTCTAGGCCAAAAGCGGTGTGAACCGCGCGAGCTGCCTCATCTAGCTGCTTGCTCGAAGTAACAACTGAAATGCGAATCTCTGAAGTTGAAATCATTTCAATGTTGATTCCCGCTTTTGCAAGAGCCGCAAACAAGGTTGCTGAAACGCCTGAGTGGGTGCGCATTCCGGCGCCAACTACAGAAAGCTTGCCGATGTCGGCGTCTTGCTCAAGCTCGCGGAATCCAAGCTTGTTCTTGGCGTGGTCAAGTGCGCCTGCAACGCGACCCAAGTCAGCCAGTGGCAGGGTGAATGAAATGTCGCTCACGCGGTCAGTTACGTCTGAACCGGTTGGGGTGTTCTGAACAATCATGTCGATGTTCGAGTCTGCCTCGGCAACAACTTTGAACAACTCAGCAGCTTTACCTGGCTCATCTGGAATACCGATAACGGTGATCTTGGCCTGGCCTTTGTCGGTTGCTACACCTGAAACTACGGCTTCTTCCATGTTGTCTCCTGCTGGCTTAGTTGAGTAAACGATTGTTCCTGGGTCTGCGCTAAAAGTTGAGCGAACTCGAAGGTCAACATTGTGACGACGGGCATATTCAACTGCGCGAATGTGAAGAATTTTGGCTCCGGCTGCTGCCAGTTCAAGCATTGACTCAATGTCGATTGCGTTCAACTTGTGAGCGGCTGGAATAACCCGAGGGTCAGCAGTGTAAACGCCGTCAACGTCTGAGTAGATTTCGCAAACGTCGGCATCGAGTGCTGCAGCAAGAGCAACAGCAGTGGTGTCAGAGCCGCCGCGACCCAAAGTCGTAATGTCTTTGCTGTCTTTATTGAAACCCTGGAACCCGGCAACGATTGCAATGTCGCCAGCGTCAAGTGCTTCGCGAATTCGAGTTGGAGTAACTTCGGCAATACGCGCATCGCCGTGCTTTGAGCTGGTCATAATGCCAGCCTGTGAACCGGTGAAAGACCGGCTGCTGCCACCCTGAGCGTTGATAGCAATCGCTAACAGGGCCATAGAAATGCGCTCACCCGAGGTAAGCAGCATGTCCATTTCGCGGGCACTGGCATAAGGGTCGTGAGCCACGCTCTGCGCCAAATCGATTAGTTCATCGGTCGTGTCACCCATTGCTGAAACCACAACAACAATTTGGTTGCCGGCTTTTTGAGCTTCAATTACTCGGCGCGCTACATGCTTGATTTTCGAAGCGTCTCCAACTGAGGATCCGCCGAATTTCTGCACGATAAGGGCCAAACGAGAGCTCCTGAAAATTAGATGGGGAGACTGTTATCTAACAGCCCAATAACTTCTAAAGTTTAGCCGAAAAAGCTTTAGCCCAAAACCCCGCAATTATGCGACCTCTAGGGGTTATTTGACGATTCGGCGACCCTCGAAGGCGCGGCCCAACGTAACCTCGTCGGCATACTCAAGATCTCCGCCCACCGGCAAGCCCGATGCAAGTCGCGAAACCGTAATGCCGAGTGGCACCAACATGCGTGTCAAATAAGTCGCCGTCGCCTCACCCTCAAGGTTCGGATCAGTAGCAATAATCACTTCTTGAATATTTGGGTCACTCAAGCGAGTCATGAGTTCTTTGATGCGCAGGTTGTCTGGGCCAATGCCCTCAATCGGGCTAATCGCACCGCCGAGCACGTGGTAAAGGCCTCTAAATTCGCGGGTTCTCTCAATTGCCTGAACGTCTTTGCTTTCTTCAACAACACAAATGGATGCCTGCGAGCGCCGTGCATCGCGACAAATTGAGCAACGGCTATCTTCGGTGACGTTGAAACAAACCTCGCAAAACTTCACACGCGCTTTAACCTCGCGAAGAAGATTAGAAAGCGAGTTCACCTGATCGGCCTCGGCCGAGAGCAAATAGAAAGCAATGCGCTGAGCCGACTTTGGGCCAACACCTGGCAATCGACCAAGCTCGTCAATAAGTTCTTGAACTACACCCTCATACATTTGGGGCTACTTCTTTTTATCGACTGGCACAGCACCGAGCACATCGCGCAACAGTGATTCGCCATATAGAGCACCTTCGTGAACGGTGTTCTGCTTGGTCGAAACCGGTACCTCTTCGATGATGGGTTCTTCAATTACCGGAACTTCAGCCACTGGAGCAATAGCTTCTTCGGCCACGACTTCTGCCACCTCAGCTTCGTCAACAACTACATTGATTGCCGCGGTTACGGCAGCAGCCTCAGCCTCGGTAATCACCGGAGCAATCGCTGGCTTGAACTTTACGGTTACCCCAAGAATCGAGGTAATCGCTGAACGCAAGATATCTGGAGCACCACGCGAGTTCTTGAAAGCCTCAACGTCAGCTGCAGTTTTGAACTGCAGGGTTAGAACTTCATCAATGAACGACACTGGCTTCAACTGCGCAACCAAAACCCAGGCCGGCTTCGAAGTTGCCGATACCTTGTTCAAAATCTGAGGCCAAGTTGCGATCATTACCTCTGAGGTAACCTCGCCAACATGAGCAGGTGCTGCAGGTTGAGCAAGTACTGGCTCAGGCTTTACCTCGGCCGGCTTTACTGGGGTTTCAACCTTTACCGACTCAACAGGTGCTGAAACTAGAACCGCTGGCTCGTCGTCGACCACTGCTGAAACCTGAGGGCGAGCAGCAACTGGCGCTGAAGATGTTGTTGAGGCAGTTGCTTCACCAACCGCAGCAATGCCAATTCTGCGCTCAAGACGCTCAAGGCGCGCAAGTGAACCAACCTCGGTCACATCAGAAGCTGGAACCAAAACTCGAGCACACATCAACTCAAGGTGAAGCCGAGGTGAGGTTGCCCCGCCCATCTCTGAAAGTGCGTGGCTAATCACGTTGGCTGCATAGGTGAGTTCGCTCAAACCAAAGCGGAATGCCTGCTCAGCCATTTTGTCGATTTCATCGGCTGGAATACCGTGCAATACGTTCTTGGCTGACTCGTTTGCCGAGGCAACGATAATTAGGTTTCGAATGTGCTCAAGAAGATCTTCAACAAAACGACGAGGGTCTTGACCGGTCTGAATGACTTTGTCTACGCCTTCGAAAACCGCAGCTGCATCGCGAGTAGCGAATGCGTCAACCACTGAGTTCAAAAGCTCGGTGTGGGTGTAACCCAAAAGCGAAACAGCTAGGTCGTACTCAACCTT
>JBDLVP010000084.1:0-12620 GCA_039804705.1 Actinomycetota bacterium | reverse complement strand
GGGAGATACCACTGAGACCATCAGCGGTACTCCAACAAGTTGGTACGGCGAAAGCATGACTATTGTTCTTGGCGACACTGCTCCAAAAGCTAAGAAGAAACTTGCTAACACTGGAACCAACAGTGGCGCAGAGCTTCCATTCGGCATCGCTTTGTTCCTAGCGGGTGCTGCAACAACTGTAATCAGCCGCCGCGCACGCAAGAACTAGTTAGAAACTAACAAAAACCCCTGGCCTTCGGGTCAGGGGTTTTCTTCTTGCGCGTAGCCTTAGGCTATGAAACTTCTAGACATTCAAATCACGCCGGAACTAAACGGAGTAATTGCCGTTCCTGAAGGCACAGGCCCTTTCCCGTCAGTTGTCATGGTCCACGAAGTGTTTGGCATCGACCAGGTTATGAAAGCGCAAATTGAGCGCCTGGCAAGCGCTGGCTACGTAGTTCTTATGCCCGACCTATTTAGTCGCGGGGGAGCCCGCAAGTGCCTCACATCAACTTTCAGAGCTCTCAGTAGTGGTCAAGGTCAAGCGTTCGTTGACATTGAGGCCGCCAAATTGCAACTGCTTGCAAGGCCTGATACCACCGACAAGATCGGCGTTATTGGCTTTTGCATGGGTGGCGGGTTTGCGCTGTTGCTGGCAAACACCGGTTATGACGCAGCCAGCGTGAACTACGGCATGTTGCCAAAAGACTTAAATGCCGCCTTGACTGGTGTTTGCCCAATTATTGCCAGTTACGGCAAGAAAGATTCCCAGCTGAAAGGTGCTTCAGCCAGACTTGAGAAGGTTCTTACGGGCAAGCACATAGAACACGATGTAAAAGAGTACCCAGAGGCCGCACACGCGTTCATGAACCCAACGCAAGCTGGTGGCAAGGTTGCGGGATTCTTGCTCTCTAAGGTTGCTGGAGCCAAGCCGAACCCTGATGCCGCAAAAGATGCTTGGAATCGCATCGAAGCTTTCTTCGGTAAACATTTGCATTAGCCGCATAAAAACTAAACCCCTCAAGTCTTTCGACCGGAGGGGTTTAGTTTTAGTGCTTTAGTGACTACTCAGCGCTACGGCGACGCTTGATGATGATCATTGCGGCTGCTGCAGCAATGAACCCCATGCCGGCAAGTCCCATGTTGAGCTTGTCGTTGTAGTCAGACTCACCAGTCCACGCCAACTTCTTAGGCGCGGTGATCAAAGTTGCGGCACAAGCCTGTGCAACGTTGGTTCCGTTAAGGGTGGTCTTCTGGGTTTCGCTAACCTTCTTGCCACTGCGAGGAGTGGTTGAGAATACGGTCTCGATAACACCATTTGAGATGGTGTCGCCAGTTGGGGCTGGGGTGAAGGTGCTAGGGCAGTTTGAAACAGCCTCTAGGTCCATGCAGAGCTGAGGGGTCTCAGCCTGGTACTTCACAACGGTGGTGATTGCTGAAAGCGATGAAGCTCCAGCAACTGCAGTGATCTTGATGTTAAGACCAGGGTATTGAGCCGACAGGTAGTCATAGTTCAAGTCACTCATGTTAATTACACCGTTTACTGGGTGAATGTTCACGAAGCTTGGGCCTCCATCGCCACTGTAGTCAATGCCGTATCCGTCTGCGTCTTGGAAGGTAACGAATACCTGGCTGTCATTCAAGCCTGCAGGCAGGGTGAAAGTAGCAGTATCCCATGCCAAAACGCGGCCAGCCTCAGTACATGACATACGAGGAGCCATGGCCTCATAAGGAATGGTGATTGCGTTTGCACCAAAGTCACAACCAGGAGCACCAGTGTCGAACTGGAAGGTGGTCAACTTGGCCATGTTTCCATTGGTCCAAATGCAACCAGGGGTGCTTGGGTCAGCAGAGATTGCGTAAATCTGGGCACCAAGGTTGGTTCCATCGAATCCTGCACACT
Source organism: Actinomycetota bacterium (assembly GCA_039804705.1). Taxonomy (GTDB): domain Bacteria; phylum Actinomycetota; class Actinomycetes; order Actinomycetales; family Microbacteriaceae; genus Rhodoluna. Next base: position 10,738 of record JBDLVP010000084.1, on the reverse strand, counting down.
GGGCACCAGTTGCATAGTCGAAGCAGTAAATGTCGTCTGGAGCTCCACCGTTTTCGGTAGTTGCACCGTAGTTCTGCATGTAAAGGCGGTGACCGTAGTAACCGAACTTACCTGAGTCGCCCATTAGCCACTCACCAACTACTGGGGTACTGGTGATGAAAGTAGAAAGCGCGGCTGGAATCACAGGAGCGTTTGCACCATTGGTGTCGATGCACTGCTGGTTGATGTAGCTGCAAACACCAATAATGGCGCCTGAAGCATCAGTAACTGGGAATGGGGTGAAATCGCTACCTGCGCTGCTAATCAAGTTACGAGCTGCCGAACTGTTGCAGCTTGCACCTGTGGTTGGGTCATAGCAACCCATCTTGGTGTTGCTGAAATAGAACAACTTGCCGGCAAATGCGCCTGAACGCAAGTGAAGCGTCAAATCGACTGCAGTGTCTGTGCTAACTGCAACTGCTCCAGGAATGGTCCAGTCGCTGTGGCTGCACTCTAGGCCAGTTGAAATGTCGAAGCATTCAAGTTTTGCCTGAGCCGAGTTGGTCCAGAAAACCTGGGTTCCAATCTGTGACTGTGCGCCAATTGCAAATGCGTAGTCTGATGCTCCAATAGCGCCGGTGCTTGCACCTAGCTGCACGAATTCGGTTGAACACGATGCAGGTGCAGCGATATCAGTTAGGTCAATACAGAGCATTCCGAGAGCAGAGTCTGAGTCGCGACCGGCGCCAACATAAACCTTGTGGCTAGCTGCGTCATAGAAAGCGCTCGGGCTGTTAGAAGTTGAGTAGCCAGTTAGGTAGAACGGTCCGCCAGTGAAACACTCGGCGCCAACAGTCTTGTCGTGGCAGTCAATTCCGAATGAGTCTCCGTTGATACCGCGAACGTGGTGGTAAACGTTGAATACGTAGTTACCAAATACCGAAGCATCGAAACCATCGCCAGAACCAGTTCCCTGAATGGTCGAGTCAACGCTCGCAGCAGTTCCGGTTGAGGTGGTCTGGTAAATGTCGTTGCCCAAGGTGCTTACGTCACCAACAGTGCGAACGCCGCGCACGGTGGTTAGGTCGCTAGGAGCGGTGGCAGACCAGGTCTTGCCATCGGTGGTGTACTCGAGAGTCCAGTTTTCTGGGGTAATCACAGAGTTGGTGTCTTGCAACTGCAAGCTCTCTGGGCTGAACTGGGTGTAGATCGACTGCGAAAGTGCGCCGGTCTTCGAAATGTCAGCGGTTGAGGTGACCTGAGTGTGGTCACCATTCACGATAGACGTGATTGGGTTGGTGCCGTCGGTAACCCCGATCGACGATGCAGCCTGTGCTGCGGTCGGAACAAAAGCAATTGCTAGTGCAGCGATCGCGGCTGAAACTTTGTTACGCATTCGCATAATGTGAGTTTTCTCCTAGTGATTTGGGCATAAGTATGCCAACCATTCAATTCTGGCTTTGGTATCAGGCGTTTCTGAGATTTTCCGCAAAATTATTTATCAATTTACTTAATAATGGGGTGGTAGCACCCTGTTTTGCGCAAAGAAATCTGTGAATGTTTACCAGGATGCACAGATAGCTACACATCCGCTTAAATGCGTGAAAAAATACTCGAAATGGCTGAGTCAAAAAAGAAACCTGCAGACCCAAGAAAGGGTGCTGCTTCTGTCGCGAAATCAAGCGCAGCTCCGGTAAGAAAATCGGCAGCAAAACCTGCTCCAACGAACGTTCGCAAAACCCCGGCTGAGACCGCAAAAAAACCAGCCACTTTAAATTCTCGGCCAAAAAAGACAGCTCAAGTACCTGAACCGAAGCAGCCTTCGAAAAGTGAAACTTCGACCAAATCAGTCAGCAGGCGAAAGTTTTTTAAGAGTTCGCTCTCGAGCGCAATGATCACCTATTTGTTAGCAGCAGGTGGTGTGGTTCTGACCACTAACTTTGCTTGGCAAATGTGGGGAGTGAACGCGGTCTCTTCGAATAAGCAACTCACCGTTGCCGACGCGCTAACGGATAAATGGGCGAACTTGCCGACCACTCATTACAAAGTTGGCGAAGTGCCGGTGTTCCAAGGCAAACCAGTTGAGAACGAGGCATTTGCGAAAATGTATGTTCCGCGCTTGGGTCACGATTGGGTTAGAGCAATTGGCGAGGGCGTGAGCGTTAAAAACGTTCTAGACAAAATGGGTGTGGGGCATTACCCGAGCAGCGAATTGCCTGGGCAACTAGGAAACTTTGCGGTGGCAGCACACCGCACTACTTATGGCGCTGCTTTTGATGATCTAGACAAAATGAAACCGGGCGATTTTGTTTATCTAGAGACTGGTGATGGTTGGTACACCTACAAAGTCACCGGCCACAAGATTGTTTGGCCGACTGACGTTGATGTGATCGCCTCGGTACCTCGCCACCCTGATGAAGCACCTACTGAGCGCTACTTCACAATGACAACTTGCACACCAAGGCACACAGCTCAAAAGCGACTAGTGGTTTTCTCGAAGTTCGTTGGATTCACCGAGCGCGCCTCAGGTGCACCAGCCGAAATTGCGCATTTTTTCGTAAAAAAGTAACCTGGCGCGTCATTGCACAAGCTGCAGGTCTAGACCTAGAATTTAGAAGAAACTCGCTGGGCAAAAATTGAGCGAGAACTCTATTCGAATGGCGAATGGAATTTTAAAAGGAGAAATCTTGAAGAAGTCAATTTTGGCTGGCAGTGCAGTTGTTGCACTTGGTCTAGCTCTGAGTGCAGCACCTGCTGCTCAAGCAACTGCTTGCGGCACCCCTAGTTTTTATGTGAACGATGACTCACACAACATTGTGAACTACAGCGCAACTGGTGCTGTGCTTTCTACTGTTCCTTACAGCAGCTCATTCTTGAATGAAGGGTACGGAGACATTGCGCTAAGCCTTGACCACGCAACTGTCTATGGTGTTTTTAACGATGAAACCAATGACTTTGATGTGCTTAACGCATCAACTGGCGCTGTAACTTCAACTGTGACGCTTACTGGTGACGCAGCATTTATTGGCGGTTGGGTTGGTGCTGCCATTCTTCCAGATGGTCAATTGGCAATTGGTAGTGCGGGTAACTCAAGCATCTACAAGGTAAATGTTTCTGACGGCACCTCTACTGTTTGGGTTGACATGGCCGATGCCGATTCACACATCGTTAGTACTGCTGGCGACTTCGCTTTGCTACCTGACGGCGACGAACTAGCTCTTGGACGTTTAGACAACGATGAGCAATACTCGGCAGTTGTTCGCATTCACAACAACGTGCCTACCGTAGTTGGCAAGTTGCCTGCTGCCTGGGGTGCCGGACGCGTTGGAGACTCAATCTTCGTTGCTGGTGCAGATGGCAAGATTTACCGCGCCGACAACATTCCTACCGCAGCTGGTGATGCAGTTCTAACAACCACCGTGGTTAAAGACACCGCCTTGAACGAGTCGCTTTGGGGCGGCGCAGGAACGCAAGACGGTGAGACCGGCTCTTGCCCGCTACCTTCAGCATCTAGCAAGAAGAAACTTGCTAACACCGGAAGCAACTCAGATGCACTAGAACTTGGTTTGGGTTTTGCTGCAGCGGGTGCACTTGCACTTGCTTTTGCAGCTCGTCGTCGCAACGCATAGATCTCAACTAATAAGTAATCCCGCAGCCCTGGCTGCGGGATTACTTATTTAATGTCTAACTATTGAAGCGTATTTTGATCTTTCACCAACCGTGAATAAACCCCTCTTAGTTTCAACAGTTCTTGGTGGGTGCCTCTCTCAACTATCTGCCCGTGCTCAAGCACCAAAATCTGATCAGCTCTCACAACTGTTGAAAGTCGGTGAGCGATAGCAATTGTGGTGCGATTGGCGGTAGCTGCATCAAGTGTCGCTTGCACTAAGCGTTCTGAGGTTGTGTCCATGGCGCTGGTTGCTTCATCGAGAATAATCACTGGCGGGTCTTTTAGCAGCACGCGAGCGATTGCAATTCTCTGCTTCTCGCCTCCGCTCAAACGGTAACCTCGTTCGCCAACCAGGGTTTCGTATTGCTTAGGAAAGCTCATAATCACATCGTGAATGTTCGCCGCCTTGGCGGCCGCTTGTATCTCTTCGAGGCTGGCGTCGGGTTTGGCATAAGCCAGATTTTCGCGAATCGTGTCATAGAACAAATAAGTTTCTTGGCTAACGATTCCAATTTTGCTAATTAGCTCACTTTGAGCCAGATCGCGAACATCGACTCCAGCGAAAGAGATTGAACCCTTAGTTGCATCATAGAAGCGAGGGATTAGGTACGAAATCGTGGTTTTTCCTGAGCCAGATGCCCCCACGAGCGCAATGTATTGCCCAGGTTGGGTTGTGAACGAGATGTTTTTCAGGGTTGGCTCAGTGTTTTCGCCAGCCTCTGGGTAGGTAAAAGACACATTTTTAAATGCGATCTCGCCAAGTTTTTTAGCGTTTAGCATTTTTGGATTCGTTGAATCTTTGATCGATGGTTTCAGGTCGAAATACTCGAAAATGCGTGAAAACAGTGCCTGAGAAGTTTGAAGGTCAAGGCTTATTGAGAGCAAGCTCATCAGCGGAAAAAGCAGTCGCGATTGAGCAGTAGTGAACGCAACCACGGTACCGATCGAAAGCAGGTCGTGATGCAAAATCAGCCATCCGGCGCATAGATAAATAATTGCTGGAATCGACGACATGAAAACCTGCACGAGTGCAAAGAAACTTTGCCCACTCATGGTCTGTCGAATTTGAAGTTTGATTTGATTCTTGTTTTCAAATTCGTAGCGTGAAATTTCACTTGCCTGGCGACCGAAACTCTTGGCAAGCAAAATTCCGCTCACTCCGAGTGACTCTTGAGTAATGGCGGTCATGTCACTCAAAGATTCTTGGGTTTTGCCCGCAATTTTGGCCCTCACTTGGCCGACCTTACGCTGGGCAATTACCATCAATGGCAGCATGATGAGTGCCACAATCGTCATCTGCCAGCTCAGCAAAAGCATGGCAACTATAGAGGCAAGCACAGTGACCGTATTTCCAAGCAAAGTGCTGATGGTGTTGCTCAATACATTGGCAACACCGCCAACGTCATTTTGCAACCGTGACTGTATTACTCCAGTTTTAGTTTTGGTGAAAAAGGCAAGTTCCATTGATTGCATATGGGCGAACATTTTTACCCGAAGCGAACCCATGACTTTATTGCCGACCATCGAGGTCAAATATGTTTGCCATACGCCGATGGCTGCAGCTAGTACCCAAACGCCCATCATGCTGAAAACGAAAATGGTCAGAAGCGAAAGATCTGGTTTTCCTGATTTAGGAAACAGGCCTTGATTGAAGGCTCCTTGAATTAATAGAGGTGGAATGACCGTGAGCCCGGCGCCAAACAGCACCAAAATGCTTGTGAGTATTAATTGCGGTTTAAATGGTGCAAATAAAACTGCAATTCTGCGAAAGAGATTTTCGATTTTTGGCGCTTGCGCGTTGCTAGCTCGAATTTGGTCTGGATCAACTGAAAATCGACCCATCGGTCCGCCGCCACCAGGGCCACCATGCATGCTCATGGACTGAGTCTAGTTTGACCGTGTTGAGTTTCAATCAGTCCAAATTCTGTAATAGTTCGAAACCAAATTTGTCGACAACGATTCTTTAGCTGAAACTTGAAATAACAAATTGTGGCCGAAGTTTTCGGCACCTAAAACTTAGGAGTTCCAATGAGTTCAATTAGTCGCAAGACTTCATTCCGAGTAGTAGCTGCCGCAGTAGTTGCTGCGGCTGCTACTTTGCTAGCTGCTTGTGCGCCTTCAGCAACTAACGCTGACCCAGCCTCGTTGCAGACTTTGACTGCTGGCAAGTTAACAATCGGTACCGGAAGCCCTGCTTATTCGCCTTGGGTTATTGAAGACAAGCCTGAGTCAGGCAAGGGTTTCGAGTCTGCAGTTGCCTATGCCGTGGCTGCCAAGCTTGGGTTTAAGAAATCAGACATAGTTTGGGTTCGCACCACTTTCGACGAGGCAATTGCCCCTGGGCCAAAGACCTTCGATTTCAACTTGCAGCAGTACTCAATCACCACAGAGCGTCAAGCTTCAGTTGATTTTTCATCGCCTTACTACGAGACCACTCAGACCGTAATCACCGCCAAAGGGTCAAAGGCTTCAAGCGCCAAGAGCATTTCTGATCTAAAGGGCTTGCTAATTGGTGCCGCAACTGGAACCACCTCGTTCCAGGCAATCGGAGATGTAATCAAGCCGACTCAGGCAGCTCTTGCATTCAACTCAAACGACGACGCCAAGGCAGCACTTGCTAACGGTCAGGTTGATGCGATTGTGGTTGACTTGCCAACCGCTATCTACCTAACTCAGGTTGAAATCGAAGGCGGCCTTATTGTTGGTCAGCTTCCAACCGCTGCAACTGGTGACAAGTTCGGTCTTGTTCTAGACAAAGACAGCGCACTAACTAAGGCTGTTACCAAGGCCGTTGACGAACTTCGTGCCGATGGCACTTTGGCTGCACTTGAGGCGAAGTGGCTAACCACTTCGGCTGGTGCTCCAGTTCTGAAATAGAACACCAAAAGTTATTTCAATGTGCGCTGTTAGATTTAACTAATGGCTAACGACAAAACCCGCGTGGTTGAACTCAGTGAAATTGAGCTCAACCGCCGGGTTTTTCGCATTCGTCAGCAACGCAAATCAACCCTGCTTGCAGTAATTAGCACTCTGGTGTTCGCAGGCGTTGTGCTGGCCGGCCTGATTTTTTCACCAGGATGGGACCGAGTTCAGTCTTCATTCTTCAATTTCGACACTGCACTTAAAGCTTGGCCAACAATTCTTACCGGCCTTCTGCTGAATCTAAGAGTGTTGTTTTTCGCCTCTGTCGGTGTTCTGTTCTTTGGGCTCGTTTTAGCGTTGTTGAGAACTTTGAAAGCGCCAATTTTCACCCCAATTCGACTGCTAGTTCACGGCTATGTTGATTTGTTTAGAGGAATTCCGCTGATCATTGTGTTGTATTTGGTTGGCTTTGGAATTCCAGGTTTGCGATTACCGTGGCTGGGCAGAGTTCCTGCAGAAGTTCTTGGCACCGCGGCTTTAATTCTCACTTACTCGGCCTATGTTGCCGAAGTATTCCGAGCCGGAATTGAGGCGGTGCATCCGTCTCAAAGATTGGCTGCTCGCTCACTAGGGCTTACCTATGCCCAAACTATGCGTCATGTGGTCTTGCCTCAGGCGCTTCGCAAAGTTGCACCACCACTTATGAACGACTTTGTGTCGCTGCAAAAAGATGTTGGCCTGATCTCAGTGCTTGGCGCAGTTGACGCCGTTAGAGCAGCGCAAATTCAGGTGGCTACTTTTGCCAACTTCACGCCTTATGTAGTTGCCGGTGTGCTATTTGTGCTTCTTGCGATTCCAACTGTGCGCCTAACTGATTGGTTCTCAGCGCGACTGGCCAAGCGCGAGCAAGCGGGGGCATTGCTATGACCGAAATGATTTTGGGCGACCAGATTCTGAACGTGCGAGGTCTTCACAAGTCTTTTGAAGATCGCGAGATTTTGCGCGGTGTTGACATTGAGGTTTACCGCGGGCAGATTGTTGCGCTGATTGGTTCATCGGGTTCGGGTAAATCAACGCTGTTGCGATGTATCAACCTGATTGAGCAGGTGAGTGATGGCCAAATCTTCTTGAATGACCGTGACATTACCGACCCAGAAGTAAACCAAGATGTTATTCGGCGCCAAATCGGTTTGGTGTTTCAATCATTCAATCTATTTGCGCATCTAACAATTCTGCAAAACATTACTTTGGCGCTTCGCGAAGTGCAGAAACTAAGTGCCGCTGAAGCAAATCGAATTGGCCTAAGCCTGCTTGAGCGAATTGGGTTGGCTGACAAAGGTTCAAGTTACCCAGACAAAATCTCGGGTGGTCAGCAGCAGCGAACCGCAATCATGCGAGCCGTTGCTCTAAACCCAGACTTGCTGTTGCTCGACGAAGTCACTAGCGCACTTGACCCAGAACTTGTTGGCGAGGTGCTTGATTTAATTCGCGAGCTGAAAGCTCAGGGAACATCGATTGTTATGGCGACTCACGAGTTGTCGTTCGCGCGCGATGTCGCTGACTGGGTGGTCTTTTTAGATGGCGGTTTGGTCGTTGAAGAAGGCCCTGCGAAGGAGTTCTTTGCAAACCCAACTCACCCTCGAACCAAAGAGTTCTTGACCAGGCTGAAAGCCGTTTAGCTCAGGTTTGCTTCTATCAACTCAACAATTGCGTGGTCGTCAGGTTTGGTAGTGGGGCGGAATCGGTGAACCTCACCGTTCGGCAGTACTAGAAACTTTTCGAAGTTCCAAAGAACTGGGCCGCCGAGACCTGCGTGATCTTTTGCCTTCTTTAGCTCAACAAACAGTGGGTGAGTGGATTTGCCGTTTACCTTTACTTTTTCGCTCATCGGAAAAGTTATTCCGTAAGTTGCGCTACAAAACTCTGCAATGTCGGCCGCGTCTTTGAGCTCTTGCTTGAACTGATCTGATGGAAACGCCAAGACTGTGAAGCCTTTTGAGCTGTATTTCTTTTGAAGTACTTCTAACGCTTCGTATTGCGGGGTTAGCCCGCATCGCGATGCAACGTTTACTACCAGCACGGTTTTTCCAGCGTATGCGCCAAAGTTTGAGGGTGTGCCGTCGAGCAAGGTAACTGGAATCGAGTTTAAGTTCATAAGCAAAGTAAAGCGGGCTAGGAACCTATTTATTTCAATTGCTGTAAATGAACTGTGTATTTGCGCCTAAATGCATTCCTAGGCATAAACTGAGTTCATGACCGTTTTGGCCCGCCGTCAGACGGTATCCCAGTTCACTGAAATTCTTGCGCGTGTAAAAACAGCGGGTCTGCTACAGAAAAAGCCAAGTTTTTATGTAATTCGCCTCGCGGTTATTTCGCTTGCGGCTGCTGGTCTGTGGGTAGCATCAGCTTTTTTGACCCAGCTGGTTTCGGCCCACTGGGCTTGGATCTTCTTGGCTTTCGCAGTCGCCGGAGCACTAGGTATTCTTAGCGCCCAATACGGTTTCATTGCCCATGAGGCGGCTCACCGTCAAATCTTTAGAAGCAACAAGGCAAACGACTGGCTTGGGCTGATTTTGGCTAACCTTTTCGCGGGTCTTAGCTACGGGTTCTGGCTACGCAAGCACAACAAGCACCACCAGAAGCCAAACCAAGTTGGGCAAGACCCAGACATCGACATTCGAATCTTGAGCTTCACCCCTGAATCGCTGCGCGAAAAGAAGGGCATTGAACGCTGGCTTAGCGAGCGCCAGGGATACTTGTTCCCGCTATTGCTCTTGTTCACCGGCTTCGACCTATTGCTCGACAGTTTGGCAAGCTTGAAGCGCAAAGATCGTCACATTGGCACCCGCAGCCTTGAATTTAGTTTGATGATGGTTCGTCAAGTTGCGCCTTATGTAGTCATGGGCTTCATGTTTGGTTGGCTCTGGGCAATCGCCTTGTGGCTCTTCCAGATGATGGCTTTCGGTTTCTTTATGGGCGCCGCCTTTGCGCCTAACCACAAGGGCATGCCACTTGTGCCAAAAGACTCAAAAATCGATTTCTTTCAGCGCCAGGTTCTAACCAGTCGCAACATTCGCGGAACCTGGCTAAACGACAACCTTATGGGTGGCTTGAACTATCAGGTTGAGCACCACTTGTTCCCATCGATGGCAAGACCAAACCTTCGCAAAGCTCACGCCATTGTGATTGAGTACTGCCGCGAAAATGAAATTCCACTGGTCGAGATGAACTTGCTTTCAAGCTACGCGGTAGTTATCAAGTATTTGAACAAAGTCGGCCTCACCAAAGGCAATTCAGACCCATTTGTGTGCCCTATGGTGGCGCAACTCCGCCCAAGAAGTTAGCAATTTATTAGGGGCTGTTGGGCTCCCAATGCCTAGCGAGAACGGTATATGTTGAGGGTCAGTCAAAATAACCAAATTGCTCTAATTTCAGGTGCTGGTTCAACCACAGGTATCGGCTTTGCTGCTGCAAAGCTATTAGCCCAGCAGGGTGCAAAAGTGATTCTGACGAGCAAGTCTGATCGCTGTCTTGACCGTGCAGTTGAATTGGTCGAACTAGGTTTTGATGCCTTGGCTTTCGCCGCCGATCTAACTGACGAAAATCAGGTTGCAAAGTTAGCTGAGTTTGTAAGTCTGAACTGCCCAAAGCTCGATATTCTCGTAAACAACGCCGGCATGGCAAGCCTCGATTCGGTTCAAGAGTCAGGCTCAATCGACTCGCTATCAACTGCAGATTTCAACGCAGGTCTGCAAAGAAACCTCACTTCGGCGTTTTCGCTGACTAAGGCTCTCTTGCCTCTAATTCGCGTGGGTAGTTCTGGGCGAATTATTAACGTTTCTAGCGTGACAGGCTCGTTAATGGCAATGCAACACGAGGTTGCATATGCGGCCGCCAAAGCGGGCCTGGCAGGTTTCACTAAAGCAGTGGCTCTCGACGAAGCCGCAAGAGGCATAACGGTAAATGCGATTGCACCAGGATGGATCGCCACCGGTTCACAGACTGACTTTGAGAGGCGGCAGGGCGAGAAGACACCGCTCGGTCGCTCAGGTAGTGTGGCTGAGGTTGCCGCGGCAATCGGGTTTCTCTCCAGCCTTGATGCAAGCTACATCACGGGTCAAGTGCTCGTGATTGACGGCGGCAATTCAATTGCCGAGCAGCGTTTTTAGGCTTTGCCCACTAAGAATTTCTTTGCTAACTCGTTCAGCACAACATAACTAGCTGCCA
>JBDLVP010000083.1:0-4940 GCA_039804705.1 Actinomycetota bacterium | reverse complement strand
GCGCATGGCCTCAGCTTCTTGAATGCGCTGGGATGATTGCGACTTGAGTTCAATCAACCGGGCCGCGTTGATTGTGTATGCGTTGAATGCATCAAGATACTGGGTTAGCAAAGATTGCAAGCCCGAGCCAGCAAATTTATCTAGGGCTTCGCGTTGAGCAACTGCCGAGCGCAAGCGAATTTGATCCGATTGCCCGTGAACTACCACTAGGTTTTCGCCAATATCACTAAGTACATTCATTGGCACCTGGCGACCTGCAGTAGATGCTCGAGAACGCCCATCGGAGGCAACAGTTCGGTTGATCAGAAGTTCGGTGTCGGTTAGCTCAACCCCGGCTTCATCGAGTCGAGCGCGAACATAGCCGAAAGCGTCGGTAACTGCATCGATATGCCAGCGACCCTCAACTAAAGATTGCTCTGCTCCACGTCGTACTGATGAAGAATCGGCGCGCTCTCCTAGCAATAAGCCAAGGGCTGTAAGAATCATGGTTTTACCCGCGCCGGTTTCACCAGTCAGGGCATTGAAACCAGGCCCAAGTTCAAGGCGCGCTTCGCCTATTACGCCGAGGTCTCTAATTACGATTTCTTCAATCACGAGTTACCGGTTCAGTGGTTGGTTTGTTCTGGTCCGCGCCAGCCAGAAACTGGCAAGCCGAATTTGTTTACCAAGCGATCAGTGAAAGAGCCTTGGTGAAGTCGGGCCAAGCGCACCGGAGTTTCGCTTCGCACAACTTCAACGCGGGCACCTGGTGGCAAGGCCTGAGTTCTTCTGCCGTCGCACCAGAGAACACCATGCCCAGCACTTCGCTGTAATACTTCAACTGCCATAAGTGAATCTGGGCTTACTACCAGCGGACGCGAGAACAAGGCATGTGCGCTCAAAGGAACCATTAGCAGCGCATCAACCGACGGCCAAACCACTGGGCCACCCGCCGAGAATGCGTAAGCAGTCGAACCAGTTGGTGTTGACATCACAACGCCGTCGCATCCGAAGCTGGTAAGGGGGCGACGGTCAACTTCGATTACAACTTCAAGCATTTTTTCGGCAGCGCTTTTTTCTACAGTTGCCTCGTTTAGAGCCCAGGTGCGGTAAACCTCTTTACCTGCAACCTGAACCGAAACATCAAGAGTTAGTCGATCTTTCACGACATAATCTTTCGCTACCACACGGGAAACCGCATCGCTCAGACCAGCGCGCTCACTTTCGGCAAGGAATCCAACGTGCCCTAGGTTGATTCCCAAAAGCGCGGTAGCAGATTCGCGCACAATCTCGGCGGCTTTCAAAATGGTGCCGTCGCCGCCAAAAACCATTGCCAACTCAACATCGACAAGTTCAACGTTACGACCGACTTGACCAACCTTGGCAAGTGATTGCAGCGCACTTGGGTTCGCCCCTAGAGCGGTTTTGGCTTCGAGTAATTCAGTTTCGGTCATTACCGGGTTGATGCCAGAAATAACTAGCGCCTCAATGGCTTCAAGAGTTGCGGCAAGAGCCTCGTCGCGCCCAGTGTGGGTTACCAAAAGAACATTTCTATTCATGGCCTGCCTTTCACACCTTCTCGCGAGCTAATGAATCAATTCTGTCTGACCATTCTTGCTGATTTTTCGCCTGCTGGGAACTTATCCACAGCAGATACTCGATATTCCCGTGGGTTCCAACCAGCTCAGATTTCTCTAGGCCCTTGATACCAAGCCCGAGCTCAATTGCACAATCAACAACCTGGTGAATTCCAAAGGCGCGAAGTCGGTGATCATTCACGATTCCGTTGGCACTCAAAGATTGTTTACCGACTTCAAACTGTGGCTTAATCAAAACCACAAAATCTGCATTCGGGGCCACCTGCACCATCGCAGGCAACACCAAGGTCAGAGAAATAAACGAAAGGTCAGAAACTACAAGTTCAATTGTTGAATCGGTAAGTGAGATACCCGTGGCCTGGCTCAAAGACTCGAAATTCATTTCTCGAGCGTTGTAACCTTCAACATTTTTTACGCGAGAGTTCTGAGCGAGCTCTGCCACCATTTGACCATGACCCACATCAACTGAAATAACCTGCTTGGCGCCTCGGCGCAGCAACACATCGGTGAATCCACCTGTGCTGGCGCCAACATCCAAGCAAATTTTGCCATTGACGTCGATTGCGCCGAATTTGTCTAATGCCCCAGCAAGTTTGTGCCCAGCACGAGAGACGTAGTCATTGGCTTCAAGAATTGAAACTGGCACGCCTTCTGCAACATTTTGCGAAGCCTTGCGGGCAACTTTGCCGCCAACAATTACGCGCTCGGCATCAATGAGTTGTGACGCGTGATTTCGGCTTCTAGCTAAGGAAAGTTCAACTAGGTATAGATCTAAACGCATCAACGCTTAGTTACCCGAAGATTGATCAACTGTGTCAAGCGCTTGCTCAAGAAGTTCACGAAGTTTGGCAAATTCGTCAGGTTGAGAAGCTAGTTCTAGAGCCTGAATGCGCTCAATTTCGCTCGTTACTTTTGCTACTAGGTCTTCACTCATGATTCTTCAAGCCTACTTACTCATAAAGTGCTGGCTCGACGTCGAGGCCATAAATCGGGGTGGCACTGTTGTAAATAACCGCGCAGGCTGCCCGCAAAGCTTCAATGCTTTTTGGGTCACCAGCGGTAACTCGAACTTTGTTACCCAACAGCTCAACCTCAGTTTTGCCGCATTTGAAACCACGCTTGGTAGCAACCGGGCCAACATAAGTTTTGGTTAGCTCAGCCATCGAAGCCAAAATGAATTTTGGTCGACCTTCAGGCTTTACCCCTAGAACTTCTTTGCGGGTGCTGACTCCGGTCAAGACTAAAGCTGAGTCGATCTTGGCGTTGTTGGCGCCAGTGATGTCGGTATCAATTCGGTCTCCGACAAACAAAGCCTTTTTTGCGCCCAGCTCACGAACAGCTGTTTCAAATATCGCAGGCTCTGGTTTGCCAGCTACCAAAGGCAAAGTTCCTGTTGCGGTGTGCACTGCAGAAACCAAAGTGCCGTTTCCTGGAGCCAATCCGCCTTCTTGAGGCAGAGTCCAGTCCTGATTGGTAGCAACCCATTTGGCCCCACCTTGGATGGCAAACGCGGCCTGAGCCAAGTCTGTCCATGCCACATTCGGTGAGAACCCCTGAATTACAGCCGCAGGCTTTTCTTCAGCCGAGTCGACCAATACGAATCCGGATTCTTGAGCACGTGCCCGCAAGCCCTCGCCGCCAACAACAAGAACCTTTGAGCCTGCTGGAATCAGAGTTGCCATGAGTTCAACACCAGTTTGGGCAGAGCCTATTACTTGTGATGGCTCTACCTTCACTCCAAAACCACGTAATTGCTCTGCAATAGTTTCAGGCCTTCGCGAAGAGTTGTTCGTTACATAACCGACAATCACACCCTGTCTCTGCAGCTCGTTGATTACGGCTGGTGCCGGGTCAATCGCTCGTTTGCCCTCGTAAACAACTCCATCAAGATCAGCAAGAAGAGCGTCATATTCGCCCCAAACTTTAGCGGTCACGTGGCTTCTTCCAAGCTGGCTTGCCACCTGAATCATCACGTCGCGGTCTGTCGTCACGCGGTCTGTCGTCACGAGGTCTGTCGTCACGCGGTCTGTCGTCACGCGGACGGTCATCGCGAGAACCCCAAGCCTTGCGCTCACCCGCTGGACGATCGCTTCGAGGTCGGTCATCGCGCGATCCTGAGCCACGCGAATCCGAACCACGCGAATCCGAACCACGAGGCGACCATGGCTTACGATCATCCCGCGAGTCAGAACCGCGCGGCGCCCAAGGTTTGCGCTCTTCACGTGGCGCGCGTGCCTCGTAAGGTGCAGGAATTTCGATCTCTTCAATCACATTCATGAGGTCTTCGCCTGAGTCTGCAGCCTGTGCTAATGCAACATCAGCGCGATCAGCTAGGTCGAACCATTTCTTCGACTCTGCCTTCTGCCCAAGCACCTCTAGGGTGTCAGCATAGGCACGGAACAACTGAGGCGAATATCCGAAAACTTTAGCTGGGTTAAGTTCAGGAATTTCAAGCTCGGCAAGAGCAAGGTCGTTTTGGCCTTTGTCTAGGCGGGCACCCGACATTGCAATGGCAAGGTTGGCGCGAACGTCGGCCGAGAGCTTCTCGCGAGGAACACTTCGCCCAAGCTCGAGGGCCTTGTCTGGGCGACCCATTCCGCGCTCAGAGTCAACCATCAACGGAAGTTGGTCGTTCGAGCCTGAAATGCGACGGAAAGCCTGCAACTCGCGCAATGCAAGAGCAAAGTCTCCAACTGTGTAAGCGGTGACTCCAAGGGTTTCGCGTACCACGCCAATGCGGCCAGCGCGATCTGCTGCTGCAATGGCGTGTTTGTGGGCTAGCTCTGGATCATCGTTGATCAGCAAACCAACCATTGCCAAATGGCGAGCTACTCGCTCGGCATTTTCTGGGCTAAGTGTCTTCATTTGAACCCTGATCAACAGATCAAGGTCTTTTTCGGTGATTTCTTCTGGAATCATCGGGCTTTTCGGGCGGTCATCGCCACGTGGGCGCTCGACCCTGGTTTGCCAATCTGGGCGCTCTTTGGCGCGGTCTTCACCGGCGCGACCAGGTCGAGCTAAACGTGCTCGGTCAGGCCCATTACTGTCGCGCTCAAATCGAGCACGTTCGCTTCTAGAGCGATCACCAGTTGGGCGATCCGAGCGTTGACCTTCGCGTTTAAACGGTGGTCGATCACTGGAAAACTTGCGCTCTGGGCGCTCTTCATTTCGATCATTCACGAAATTCCTCCAATGAAATTGTAGTTAAAAAGAAATGGCCACCTTAAAAAGGTGGCCATTTCGTAAATTAAGTCCGGCGGTGTCCTACTCTCCCACAAGGTCCCCCTTGCAGTACCATCGGCGCAGAGAGTCTTAGCTTCCGGGTTCGGAATGTAACCGGGCGTTTCCCTCTCGCTATGGCCG
>JBDLVP010000082.1:0-6888 GCA_039804705.1 Actinomycetota bacterium | reverse complement strand
TGACTTTGACCAGGCTCAACAGGTTTTGTGGCATGAGATAGCTCACGCCCTTAGCGGCAAAGAAGCCGGCCACGGTAAAGACTGGCTGAACCAAGCCAAGAGTCTTGGGTACCGCGCCGAGAAGTTCAGCGGAAACCTGATTGCCGAAAACACCGCAACCTGGATTGGCCACTGCCCTGCCGGCCACACGCATTACCGGTATCGCAAGCCGACTAGAGCTTTGAGCTGCGGAAAGTGCTCCGCAAGTTTTTCTAAGGCTGCCGCAATCAAATGGCAGCATCGCGACTCTATTGAAACTGATTCAATTCAGAAGTAGCTACTTAGCTAGCTCAAACCAAATGGCCAGCATGGTCACAATGAAACCGGCAAAGAAATTCAGCCAAATGAAGCGGCGCCAGCCGTGGTTTGCTGACTCGCAGTCTTGTTCTTTCAACTTCAAGTAAGGCGCTGTAATTAGCAGGTATGGCGCGCAGGCCAACGCTGCAACCGCAACTGGCAGCGAAGCGAAGAGCAAAAGCACGGCTGCCAGTGCGTAACTCGCGAAGGCAAAGCGCACAGTGTTGGCAGCGCCGAACCAGGTAGCAATCGAGCTCAGGCTTGCCTCGCGATCGGCCTTAATGTCTTGCACTGCACCGAACGCGTGGGAAGCCATGCCCCAAAGGGTGAAGGCAAAAATCACCAGCAGGGTGGTTGGTTCAGTTAGCGCCTTTGGGTTAGCCATGGTTAGACCAACGATTGCTGGGCCAACAAAGTGGCTTGCCGAGGTGAGTGAGTCTAGAAAAGGGATCTCTTTGAATCTGAGGTGCTTAGCGCTGTAGGCGATCACGGTGAAAACAAAAAAGAGCAGCCAAAGATTTGAGGTCAGGTTTCCGGTGATTAGCAGAAAAACCAAAAACGGCACTGGCAAGGCTAGAGACCAAAACAGGGTCGGCTTGTGCCAACGTTTGTCGAGAATCGACCCTTCAACGCCGCCTTTGCGAGGGTTGCGAAGATCGCTCTCATAGTCGAAGACATCGTTGATTCCATACATGAGCAGGTTGTAAGGAATCAAGAAAAACAATGTGCCAACAATGAACACTGAATCTATTTTTTGAGTCAGCAGAAAATAGCCAAGTGCAAATGGGTAAGCGGTGTTAATCCAGGAAATAGGTCGACTAGCCCAAAACAATTGCTTCACGAGGGCACTGCCAGAAAATGACTGGCTTGAATTAGTTGCGCTCATGCTCTTGCTTTCGTTTGGTTCGCCTCTCAGCCAACGCCCACAGCGCCGGTACCAAAAAGACTGCAACTACTAGGTAACCAAAATCTTCGACCGGTGCATAGAGCAATTTGAAATTCAAAATCTTCGATGGGTCGTAACTAACGATTCCGGCGCCAACAATAAAGTTGTCGAAAACCAGGGTCATCAGCGCTAGCCAAAGCATTGCCGAAACTGAAACCTGCCGGCTCAATTTGCTGCGCAAGGCGAAAACAAAAATCGTAGCAATCAAAGTGAAAACCAAATTCAACAAAAGGTAAGTCATTTTCGCGCCTTTCGCTTCAGCAGCGCACGGTAAATCACCAGGGTTGAATAACTAAGCAGGGTCAGAAAAATCGGTTCTTCGATTGGAACCTCTGGCGCTACATCGAGACCGATAAGCAGGTGGCTATTGCCCTTAAAGAAAATTCCAAGGTAGATTCCGGCTAGGTCCCAAGCTAGAAAGAAAAGCACTGAAAATGCCACTGTGAAAACTGTGTTTCGCCATGAAATTGGCAGAGCCAACTTGTGACGCAAATCAAGAGTGATCATGCCCGCTAACCCAACCAGCAAAACCAATAAGTAAACCCCTGGCATTTAGGGCTTCAGGCCTTTCCAACCCGAGTCGCTCACCACGGTAAGTTCGTGCTCAATAGGGCCTGAGCTCTTGTCGTCAACCAAGCGCTTGTAAACCAGCTCGGCACCAATTAGGCACATCGGCAAGCCAATTCCAGGAACGCTGTTGTGGCCAACGAAATACAGACCATCGACTTTATCGCTCACATTTTTCGGTCTAAAGAACGCGCTCTGCTTCAAGGTGTGAGCCATGCCAAGTGCGGTTCCGCGCCAGGCATTCAGTTCTTCTTCGAAGTTCTTTGGTCCCATGCTTCGGCGAAGCACAATTCGATCGGCTAGATCGGGAATCTCGCACCAATCGGCAATCTGCTGAATTACCTTGTCGGCAGCTGCCTCGAAAGCCTCATCGCCGGAGCGGTTGATTCCGCCGCGACCAAGTGCAGGGTCAGCTGCAATCGGCACCAAAACGAATACGTTTTCAAAACCCTTAGGCGCAACAGATGGGTCGGTAGCCGAAGGCTTGCAAATGTAAAGCGAAGCAGGCGAAGGAATTACATTTTTACCGTCGTCTTTGCGGAACACTTTGTCGAAGTTTTCACCCCAGTTTTCGGTGTACAAAAGTGTGTGGTGATCAAGTTGTGGCAACTCGCCCTTTACGCCTAGGTAAAGAAGCAAAGCTGAAGGTGCTGGCTCACGCTTGTTCCACCACTCTTGAGGCAGGCTCTGCCACTGTTTATCGAGCAGTTTGGTTTCAACGTGATGCAGATCAGCGTTGGCAACCACAATGTCTGCTTCATAGAGCGCATCGGCTACGCGAATGCCGGTTACTTCGCCACTGTCGCTCACCTCGATTTTCGTAACCGGTGAGTTGGTGTGAAACTCAACCCCGTGCTTCTTAGCCAAACGCTCAATTGCTTCAATCACGGTATACAAACCGCCCTGAGGGTAGAACACGCCAATGTTCATATCTACGTGGGTCATCAAGTGGTACATCGAAGGGGTGTTGTAAGGCGAAGCCCCTAGAAACACTGCAGGGAAATCAAGAATCTTGCGCAACCGAGAATCTTGCACGTGCTTGCCCGCAAATGTGTCGAGCGAAGAGAGCAGGTGCTTCACGAACTTGCCGGCACGCTTGATTACGTCTGGGTGAGTGAACGAACGGGCATTTTGAAAGTTTGTATAAAGAAAGTGCTGGTTCGCGAGCTCATAGGTCTCGCGAGCTGAATCTAAGTACTGCTTGAGTTTCGCGCCGGCACCAGGTTCAATGGCATCGAATAATGCAATGTTGTCTTCGGCTCGCTCGCGAACCACAAGCTTGTCACCGCGACCTTCATTACGAGTTTGGTAGGCAGGGTCTAGGCGCACCAGATCTAGTTCAGCGCTCGCCGTGGTTCCCATAAGTTTGAAAAACTGCTCGAAGGCATCTGGCATCAAATACCAAGATGGTCCCATGTCGAACTTGAAACCGTCTTGCTCCCAAAGGTAGGCTCGGCCGCCAACTGCCTCACGAGCTTCGAATAGCGAAACTTTCATGCCCGCTTTTGCAAGCAACGCTGCGGTTGCTAATCCGCCGATTCCGCCGCCTACAACGATTGCTGTTTTTTGAGCCATGGCATTAAGCCTTTCGAGTCACTATTGCTTGAACAAGCAAACCTAGTTTGCGCCAATTCGGTACCGAAATTCGTCGCTCAATTAGTGCGGCAGCTGGGGTGGCGTCGATTCGGTGGTTTAGTTCGGCAAACAAAAGTTGAGCTGCAGCAACTGCGGCACGGCAATTACCAGGCAACAGCGAGATTGTTTTGGCCGATATTGCAAGCTCTGCGTTGATGCCATCGACCAGGCGGGTTTTCTCGGCCTCGGTGAAATTAGCTACGGTCACATTCGGAAAGTAACTTCTGCCGAGCGCCTTGAAATCTGCGGCCAAGTCACGCAAAAAGTTAACCTTTTGAAAAGCCGAACCAAGTGCCCGAGCGCCCTCAACAAGTTGAAGTTTGGCTTCGGCGCTGTAAGTCGCTTTTGAATACTTTAGAAATGCGCCAAGGCACATCAAACCGACCACTTCAGCTGAGCCGTAAACGTAGCGCTTGAAACTTTCCTGATCGTGCTGGGTGCTGGTTAGGTCTTGACGCATTGAGTAAAAGAACGGTTCAATCAGCTCGCGACCGAAACCAATCTCGTTGGCGCTAAGTGCAAAAGCGTGAACCACCAGGTTGGTGCTGAATCCGTTAGCCAAGGCCGCATAAACCTCGGCTTCAAGCTGATCGAGTTGAGATGCCGGGTCGACCTTTGAACCCAAAGCCCTAGCATCGGCAGCGGCGCCATCAACTATTTCATCGGCAACGCGAACCAAGGCGTAAATGTTTCTAACTGCTTGGCGGCAACTTGAACCAAGCAGTGAAACGGCAAATCCGAAAGAGGTTGAATAAGCCTTGATGACCTGATTCGAAGAAGCTTCGGCAGCGCGCGTGTAAAGCGCTAAGCCAGTTGGTCGCTTGGTGGCATCTTTAGAAACTGAAGACATTTATTGCTAGAGCCAATCGCGTCTCTTGAAGGACACGTACAAAATTCCTGAAATGACAATGATGCTCACCAGTGAACTCCAGTAGCCAAAAGGTTCGCTGAAGCCAGGGTATGGAACGTTCTGGCCGTACCATCCGGTGATGGCAGTAGGAACCGCAATGATTGCAGCCCAGCTTGTGACCTTCTTCATGATCAGGTTCATTTCATTGCCCTGAATAGTGAGGTTGGTTTCGAGCAGCGTGGTAACCAAGTCGCGCTGGGAGTCGGTCCAGTCAGCAACGCGCATCACGTGGTCGTAAACGTCTTGAAAGTAAGGGAACATTCCGTTTGAAATCACCTGGGTGTCGTGCTTGACGATCGGGTTTAAAACTTCGCGCATCGGAATCGCGGTTCGGCGCAATGTCACCAGGGCTTTTCGCAGATCGTAGCTTCGGCGCTGAATCAGAGTGTTGTCGCGGTCAGGGCCAAATAGTAAATCTTCGAGTTCTTCAATTTCAACATCGAGCGACTCAACTACTTCGAAGTAGCCATCGACGATCACATCGAGCAGACCCCACAGCAAGAAGCCCACACCGTTAGTTGCAAGCTCGCGGCTGTCATCCCAGCGTTTGGTCAAAATGTTGATGTCGAATTTTTCGTCATCGCGAACGGTAACTAGAACCTGGTCAGTTACGAAAACCGAGAATTCATAAGTTTCAAGTTCGTCGGTTTTGCCGTCGAATGCAGCTGCATAGGCATTTATAAATAGGTGAGTGTCGTAGTGCTCAAGCTTTGGGCGCTGCCGACCAGAAAGTGCATCGGCAACCGCTAGCTCGTGCAAACCTAGGTGAGCGGCAAGGTGATTGAGCTCTTCAGGGGTTGGGTTGACCAGATCAAGCCAAGCTACTTGCCCAGGCTTCTTTTTGAGCTCACTTAGGTAGTCGACCTGTAAATCGGTCGAAACTACCTGCCCCGCTTCGTAAATTCTGCTTCGCTGCACGCCTCTAGCCTAACGGCAGGGGGCAAAACTCTTGGGTTCGGGTTTAGACTTTAACAATGCCAAGCAACATGAAACCACGTAGCCACGTCGTCACTGACGGCATCGAACGCGCAGCCGCCCGCGGAATGCTCCGCGCAGTAGGAATGGGCGATGAAGACTGGGAGAAACCACAAATTGGTGTGGCCAGCTCTTGGAACGAGGTGACCCCTTGTAACTTGTCGCTCGATCGTTTGGCCGACGCAGCAAAGCAGGGTGTTCACGCGGCTCACGGCTACCCACTTGAGTTTGGAACCATCTCAGTTTCAGACGGTATTTCAATGGGCCACGAAGGCATGCACTTCTCGCTGGTTTCTCGCGAGGTTATCGCCGACTCAGTTGAGACCGTAATGCAGGCCGAGCGCCTCGACGGTTCAGTTCTTCTAGCCGGTTGCGACAAGTCGCTGCCTGGCATGTTGATGGCTGCAGCTCGCCTAGACCTAGCTTCAGTATTTCTTTACGCCGGAACCATCGCTCCAGGGTGGGTAAAGCTTGAAGACGGAACTGAAAAAGAAGTAACCATCATTGACGCCTTCGAAGCAGTTGGTGCTTGCAAGGCCGGAAAAATGAGCCTCGAAGATCTTGACCGCATTGAGCGCGCAATCTGCCCAGGTGAAGGTGCCTGTGGTGGAATGTACACCGCTAACACCATGGCTTCGGCAGCTGAAGCTTTGGGCATGAGCCTTCCAGGTTCAGCGTCTCCTCCTTCGGCAGACCGTCGCCGTGATTCATGGGCTCACCGCTCAGGCGAGGCAGTTGTAAACCTAATTGCCAAGGGAATTACCGCTCGTCAGATTTTGACCAAGAAGGCTTTCGAGAACGCCATTGCCGTTGTTTTGGCATTCGGTGGTTCGACCAACGCCGTGCTTCACCTTTTGGCTATTGCCCGCGAGGCCGAGGTCGATTTGAACCTTGACGACTTCAACCGCATTGCCGACAAGGTTCCTCACCTTGGCGACTTAAAGCCTTTCGGTCAATACGTAATGGCCGACGTTGACCGCGTTGGTGGCGTGCCTGTTGTTATGAAGGCGCTGCTTGACGCAGGTCTGATTCACGGTGACGCGCTAACCGTTACCGGCAAGACTGTTGCCGAGAACCTAGCCGGAATTAACCCGCCTGACCCAGACGGCAAAATCATTCGCGCGCTAAACAACCCGATTCACAAGACCGGCGGCATTGCCGTTCTTCGCGGATCAATGGCCCCTGAGGGCGCAGTTGTAAAGACCGCAGGTTTCGACCTTGATGACTTCACCGGCCCAGCCCGCGTTTTCGAGCGCGAAGCTGCAGCCATGGATGCCCTATCGGCAGGCAAAATCTCAAAGGGCGACGTAGTGGTTATTCGCTACGAAGGCCCTAAGGGTGGCCCAGGTATGCGCGAGATGCTAGCCATTACCGGAGCAATTAAGGGTGCCGGTTTGGGCAAAGATGTTCTACTATTGACAGACGGACGATTCTCAGGCGGCACAACCGGCCTTTGCATCGGACACATTGCACCAGAAGCCACCGAAGGTGGACCAATTTCTTTGGTGCGCGATGGCGA
>JBDLVP010000081.1:0-5571 GCA_039804705.1 Actinomycetota bacterium | reverse complement strand
ATGAAAACTACGCAGTCCATAATCGTGTGAGCAATCACCAGCGGCATAATGCGACCCCAGCGTTTATATGCCAAACCAAAAACCAGCCCCATTACGAGGTTGCCAAAGAAACCAGCCGCACCTTGATACAGGTGGTAGCTACCGCGCAATAGCGAAGTCAAAATCAAAATCAACTTTGCGTTGAAACCTAAGCGGGCAAGTCGATCGAATAAATAGCCAATCACGATTACTTCTTCGGTAACTGCGGCAGCAATTGCAGCCATAACCATAAATGCGATTGCCAATGCAGATGCCTGATAGTTACTTGGATGCACGTTCGCCGCTAGTCCGAGAGAGCGTGCGGCTAAATACAGTGCGATTCCTGGAATGCCAATACTCGCGGCAAGAACAACAGCTTTCAGAGGGTCGGCTTTTTTAAAGTTGAGGCCCAATGAGATCAAGGTTTGGCTGTTACTGACTATAAGAAGGTAAATCGCCAAAGCAGCGGGGGCAATGTTGAATGCAAAGCCAGATAACTGATATGCGGTATCTAGCCATGGGTTGCTAGAAACTGCCGAGTTCAGTGTTTGGTTGCTGCCGGCTAAGCCTTTAGGGCTAAGCAGTGCGCCAATTAGACTCAGCACCGAATAGATTGCGCTGGCACCTAGGCTTAGCGCCAAAACAATAGTTAATTCAAACTTGAGTTGCCTTTTCGACAACTTAATAGAGGTCATTTCTTGGGAACCTCGCACTCGGCAGATGCGCCCGGCAGCTTGCCTCGGTTTTTAGCCACCCAGAAATATAGGTTTCTGGCGACCGGTTTGATCCAGTAAGAATTCATCAGGTAGCCCAACAATCGCCAAAAATAATTTGGCTCGCCTTGCAAAATAGCGGCAACGGCGAGGTTTGCATCCAATGGTTTAGAGCTTTCAGGAATTAACCAAATGCTGATTCGGCCATTTTCTTCGGTCAAACCGTATTTAGACATGTCAAGGTCTTGGTAGCCAATTGCTTGCGGGAACTTCTTTAGATTCCGCTTTCCCCAAGCAACGCACGACTGGCAGAAGGCGCAATCGCGGTCAAAAATTAGAAGATTGTTTTGAGACACATCTAAAGACTAAGCGTTTGGCTAATTACCTGCGATGTAACCGAGTTGTAACCATTTAGTAAATAATTCTGGTTTTTGTCAGGTTGTTCACAGGTTAACAACTATTCTCTAGAGGGTAAGTGTTGGGCGCTGATGCTCAATGCACACATACAAACACAGGAGTAAGTATGAAGTTCAAGCGCTTTGCGGCGGTTGTGGCAACTGTTGCCACCTCGGCCCTAGTCCTAACCGGATGTGCAGGCGGTGCGAAAGACGTAGTAGCAGGTAGCTCGATCACTGTTGGATGGAACCAAGGTTTCTACTCAGCAAATGGTGCGACCTCTAACGGAAACGCAACTGCTAACAACAACATCCTCTACCTAGCCAACTCTGGTTTCAACCACTACAACGACAAGCAAGAGCTAGTCAAAGACACTCAGTTTGGTTCATACCAGCTAGTTTCTAAAGACCCTCTAACTGTCAAGTACACCGTGAACTCAGGCGTGACCTGGTCAGACGGTGCAGCAGTAGACGCGGCCGACATGCTTTTGGCATGGGCAGCAAACAGCTGTAACTTCAACAACGTTTCGCCTGAATACGATGCAGACGGCAACGTCTCAAACCAGGCAGCACTTGATGCAGGCGTGTTCTTCGACTCAGTTAACTGTGGTTCAGACACCTCACTTGTAACCAAGACCCCTGAAATCAGCGACGGCGGACGCTCAATCACTTTGGTTTACGACAAGCCAGTAGTTGACTGGGAGCTTGACTTTGCTATTGGTGTTTCAGCTGCTGTAACTGTTCAGCACGCGTTCCCAAATGACAAGCTTGACGCCGCAGCTGCAAAAGCTAAGTTGATCAAGGCTATTCAAGAAAAAGACAACGCCACCTTGGCTCCAATTGCTAAATTCTGGAGCACCGGCTACGACTTTGAGAACATGCCTACCGACAAGACTCTTGTTACCAGCAACGGTGCATACGTAATCTCTGACCTTGTAAAAGACCAGTACGTAACCCTTACTGCTCGCAAAGAGTACGCATGGGGACCATCTCCAAAGATCGAGAAGATCACCGTTCGCACCATTCCTGACCCGCTAACCGCAGTTCAGGCACTTCAGAACGGTGAAGTTGCAGCTATTTCGCCTCAGGCAACTGCTGATATCTTGACCGCGCTTAACGCAATTGCAAGCAAGGGTATTAAGACTCTGTCAACCTCTGACGCGACTTACGAGCACATTGACCTCGTGATGAACAACGGTGGACCTTTCGACCCTAAGACTTACGGCGGCGACGCTGACAAGGCTAAGGCTGTTCGTCAGGCATTCCTGAAGACCATTCCACGCAGCGAAATTGTTGACAAGCTAATCAAGCCAATCAACCCAAACGCTGCTGTTGACAACTCGCAGACAATCTTGCCTGGTGCACCTGGTTACGATGCAATGGCTAAGGCAAACGGTTCAGACGCTTACGCAAGCGTTGACATCGCAGGTGCCAAGGCTCTGCTAGCAACTGCTGGTGTTAGCTCGGTAAAGGTTAAGTTCCTATTCGGTTGTGCAAACACCCGTCGTCAGAACGAATACGCCCTAATTCAGGCTTCAGCTGCTCAGGCTGGTTTCGATGTAGTCAACAGCTGCAGCGACACCTGGGGATCTGACCTAGGTTCAGGCGTTTACGACGCTTCGGTATTCGGTTGGCAGTCAACCAGCACCGCAGTTTCAGCTTCAAAGGCAACCTTTGCATCAGACGGTGGAAACAACTTCACCGGCTACGCAAACGCAACCGTTGACGCTGACTACAATGCTCTTTCAACTGAGTTCGACAGCGCTAAGCAATTGGCACTATTGACCGACGTAGAGAAACAGCTTTGGTCTGACGCTTACGGTGTGACTGTATTCCAGTTCCCTGGAGTAACCGCCTACGACGGCAAGAAGATCTCTGGCATCGTTCCTGCTCCACTAGCTCCAATGTTCTTCTGGAACTTCTGGGACTGGAAGCAAGAAGGCGCCATCGTCAAGGGCTAGTCAATCCTCATAAAGATGTGGGGGCGTCAAGATTTTGACGCCCCCACAACTTTGGATAGGCTGCAAATCAACACCCACTCAATGAAGAGAAACAGACAATGCTGAATTTTCTGATTCGCCGTTTAGGCGCCTCAGCTCTCGTGCTTTTCGCAGCAACATATTTCATGTACTTGCTCACCGCTTATTCTGGTGACCCACTTGAAGACCTGCGCACCAGCACAGCTCGCAACAAAGCTGAACTTATTCAGCACCGCATTGACATAATGCAACTAAACGTGCCTCCTTATCTTCGCTACTTCTTGTGGCTCGGGGGAGTTCTAAAGGTTTTCATCGGCCAAATCGACCTTGGTAAAAACATCAACGGTCAAGATGTGGTTAGCCTTCTAGCCTCGGCTATGGGAACCACGCTTCAGTTGGTCACAATGGCAACTCTTTTGGCCATTTTGCTTGGTGTAATCACCGGTATCTCAACAGCACTGCGCCAATACAGCGCATTTGACTACACAGTTACTTTCGCCTCATTCTTATTCTTCTCGCTGCCTGTTTTCTGGGTAGCGGTATTGCTAAAGCAGTACCTAGCAATTGGCTTCAACGACTTCTTGGCAGCGCCAAGCATTCCACTCTGGCTCATCATTGTTTTGCCAATTGTTTCAGTGGTTATTTGGGTTGGAATCGTGGGTGGCGATAAGCGTCGCAAGTTGATCGTTGCTTCGATTTCGTTTGGTGCCACCTTGGCATCTATGTTGATTTTGAATCTCACCAACTGGTTCGCATCGCCTTCACTTGGCCCAATTGTTGGCGGTTTGCTAGGCGTTTCGTTAGCGCTTTTCACCACCATGGTTTCAACAGGTTTGGCTAACAAGCGTGCCCGCAATGCAGCTTTGGTGACGGTTGGAATCGGCCTTGTTCTTTGGTACCCATTCCAACTCATTTCGATGCAGCTCACTGGTATTTTGGTGGCTCTGCTAGCAGTTCTAACCGGCGTCGTTGGTTATTTCGTTGGCTGGTTTATGGGCGGCGAAGACAAAGGCCCAGTGGCTCGTACAGCGATGATCTCAGCAATTCTGATGGGCGGCATTATTGCTGTTGATCGCTTCATGCAAGCCTGGAAGCCATACTTCGAAAGCAACTACATCAGCGGTCGCCCGTTTGCCACCGTTGGTGCTTCAACCCCTAACTTGCTCGGCTCATTCTGGGTTCTAGGCGTTGACCAGTTCACCCACATTCTGTTGCCAACCATGGCTCTGATGCTAATTGGTTTTGCCGGTTACACCCGTTACTCGCGTGCCAGCCTGCTTGAGGTTATGAACCAAGACTTCATTCGCACCGCACGCGCCAAGGGGCTCAACGAGCGCACCGTGGTTATGCGTCACGCATTCAGAAACGCGATGATTCCGCTTACCACTTTGGTTGCATTCGACTTCGCAGGCATCATCGGCGGTGCGGTTATCACCGAACGCGTATTTGGCTGGAGTGGCATGGGTTCGCTGTTTGTTACCAGCTTGGCTCACGTCGATGTGAACCCTGTGATGGGCTTCTTTATTGTTACCGGCACCACTGCGGTTATTTTCAACTTGGTTGCAGACCTGGTCTATAGCCTTCTAGATCCAAGAATTCGGGTGAGCTAATGTCTATCGAATTAAAAGAGGTCGAGGGCCTCAGTCAAGGCGCGATTGTTCGTCGGCGCTTCTTTAGGCACAAGGCTGCAATGGCTGCGTTGATCGCACTTGGTGCAACAATGCTTTTGGTTTACACCTCGATTGGTCTCGACTTTGCAATTTTCGGTTTGAAAATTCAAGTGCCAGGATGGTGGCCATATAGCTACTCAGCTATCGGTGAAGTAATCAATGGGGGCAAGCCAACAATGGATTTGTTGCCGAACTTTATTGACGGAACCGGCATCACAATTGGCTCACATCCATTTGGCCAAGATGAAATTGGCCGCGATGGCTTTGCTCGCGTTATGCGCGGTGCACAACAGTCACTAATGGTTATGTTCATGATTGGTGCGGTTTCGACCTTGATCGGTGTTGTTATTGGTGCAATCGCTGGTTACTACCGCAAGTGGGTAGATGCGATTCTTATGCGCTTTACCGACCTAATCATCACCATTCCAATCGTGGTGGTAGGTGCAGTTATTGGTCGCGCTGTGGGAAACCTTGGCTCGTTTGTACTAGCAGTGTTCTTAGGTTTGTTCTCTTGGACCGGTCTTGCTCGTTTGGTACGCGGTGAGTTCTTGAGCCTACGCGAACGCGAGTTCGTAGACGCTGCGCGAGTTGCCGGAGCCTCAGATGCCCGAATTATTTTCAAGCACATTCTGCCAAACGCGCTAGGTGTTGTAATCGTAAACACCACATTGCTTATGTCTTCGGCTATCTTGCTCGAGACCGGTTTGTCATTCATTGGTTTTGGTGTGCAACTGCCAGACGTTTCGCTTGGTTACTTGATTAACGAGAACCAAACTGCGTTTTCGACCAGACCTTG
>JBDLVP010000080.1:0-15935 GCA_039804705.1 Actinomycetota bacterium | reverse complement strand
GCTCTCAACAAACTCAACAAACTTTGGGCACGCAGTGGTGGTTAGCTGAACTTCAACAGCCGCAGCGAATGCGTCGTCATATGCCTTCGAATCGATTGTTGCATTAGTTCCGATTACTCCAATCTTGTGATTTCGAGATGCCGCAACTGCTCGCCTAACTGCCGGCTGAATTACTTCAACCACGGGAATTCCTCGGCCCACTGTGTAGCGCTCTCGGGCGTCACGTAAAACTGCAGCCGATGCAGAGTTGCAGGCAATCACCAAAAGTTTTACACCCTCGTCGACCAGGGCATCCATGACCCGAAGCGCTAACTCGCGAACTTCAGAAAGCGGTTTTGGGCCATAAGGGGTGTTAGCGGTGTCGCCCACATAAATAATCGACTCATTAGGCAATTGATCGATGATGGCACGGGCTACGGTAAGCCCGCCAACTCCCGAGTCAAAGATGCCAATAGGTGCGTCGTTCACCCTCAAAGTCTATTCTGAAGGGCTACCGGCACCAGGGTTTGAAGCACCTGGGTTTGACGAATCTGGATGTTCGTCTCGAAGACCCTCGTAAATCTCTTTGCAGGTTGGGCAAACCGGAAACTTTTGCGGGTCACGGCCCGGAACCCAAACTTTGCCACAAAGCGCAGTAACCGGCATTCCAAGAACAGCCGACTCAACAATCTTTTCTTTGCGCACATAGTGTGAGTAGCGCTCGTGATCGCCAGGCTCGACGATCTGCTGCTCTAAGCGTTCTTCGAGCAGGGTTGAATTCGCGGTTTGACCGCCTACTTCTTCTCGCCCGAAATCTTCGCTCATGTTCCCTACTTGTTTAGATCGGCTGCGTTTCCAAGAGTAACCGCAACGTTCAGGGTTGCACCCTTGCGAATAATTTCGAGGTTTGCCTTAGCACCTGCTGGTTGCTGTCGA
Organism: Actinomycetota bacterium; assembly: GCA_039804705.1. Taxonomy (GTDB): domain Bacteria; phylum Actinomycetota; class Actinomycetes; order Actinomycetales; family Microbacteriaceae; genus Rhodoluna. The sequence goes on along the minus strand of JBDLVP010000080.1, from coordinate 15,020 downwards.
ACCGCTGCGGTTAGGTCACTCGCATTAGCAATGTCGCGACCGTTGAACTTGATTACTACGTCGCCAGCCTGCAACCCAGCTTGATCGGCTGCGCTGCCTGCCTTGACCGATTCAACCTTGGCACCGGTGCTGAAGTTTCCCGAGCTGCTTGCTGCATCGCTCACGTTAGCTCCGAGCATGGCGTGCGATGCGGTTCCGGTTTTCATGAGTTCGTTGGAAATTCGGTGAGCGGTGTTCGACGGAATTGCAAAGCCAACGCCGATGCTTCCGGCTTGGCCAGAAGTGCTACCCGCCGATGCGATCGCTACGTTGATTCCAACAAGTTCACCGTTTTGATTAACCAGAGCACCGCCCGAGTTTCCTGGGTTGATCGCGGCATCGGTTTGAATCACAGTGATGTTGATAGCTGGCTTACCAGTGGTTCCGTTCCACAACTGCAAACCGCCGCTGCCGGTCGAACCGTTTTCAGGGGCTGATGAGTTAGCGACCTGAATGGTTCGATCCAGTGCAGAAACAATTCCAGAAGTTACGGTTTTTTCAAGACCGAGCGGAGCGCCGATTGCGATCATGCCGTCACCCACATTGACCTTGGTGCTGTCGGCAAACTTAATCGGAACCAAACTGCCTTTAGGAGTGATTTTGATTACTGCAAGGTCATTAGTTGGGTCAGTGCCAACCACTCTCGCAGAGTAAACCTCGTCGTTGTTGGTCTTGACTTCAATCACTGGGCTTGCGGTAGCGCCATCCATGGTGACGACGTGGGTGTTGGTAAGAATGTAGCCATCTTCGGTGAGCACAACGCCCGAACCGCTGCCCGAAGCCTGCGGGCTCGTGACTGAAATAGTTACAACACTCGGTTCAGCTTTTGCTGCCGCTGCAGTTACCCAGTTCACGCTCTGGGCGTTATTGACGATTACGGTTTTTGAACCTGCGTTCAATACAGTGAAAGTGATGCCAGCTCCGGCGCCTACAGATGCGCCGACTACCGAAGCAATTACAACTGCCGAGGTAGCCCCATCGCGCAATTTCTTGAACGCCTTCGAACGCGGCTTCTTGGGCTTAGGCGCTGCTGAGGTCTCAAAAAAGAACTGCTGATTGTAGTGACTGGTAGAACGAGTGGCCTCTGATTCCGGAACCACTGGAACTTGCTCTGCGGCTGGTGTTTCATTCAACTTGAGATAAACCTTTCAAACTCAACTTGTCAATAGTTTCACAAGGGAGTCTGACAATTTTATGGGAGTCGGCAGACTGAAACCTGAATTAGTCAGAACTTATTAAAACTGGATGCCCAACCGAATTGGTTCCGACCGTTACGGTCAGCGTTTTAGTCGCGATTGAAACCAAACCTGGGTCACTCACCCACTTCGCTTTTCGCTTATTTACGAATTCACCTGCCTTCAGCTTTCGATAGGCAACCGCATAGGTGACCTTGGCGCTTACTCGGTATTTTCCGGTAGCTCGAAAACGATGGCTTGCCGCATATGTTGTGAATTTAGTGCCGTCAGTAATGCTGAGTGTTACCGAAACGGGAGTGAAGCGAACGCCTAGCCGGTGAGAGAGAATCCAGGTGGCGCCGAATCGCTTGCTTTGATCAACCCGGAATTCAATTGCCTGACCTATGGCTAAAATCGCCGGGGTGCTTTTTGAGATTTTGGGTGCAACTGGCCGAAACGTAACTCGCGAGCTATTTCCGACTCGAACTGTCGAAAAGATCACTTGCCCAACCGGGTTCACTCTAGGGTCTTGAGCTGGCTGGCTCTGCGGTTTTTTCGGCTTTGCTTTCGAGGTCGTTTTAGTTGCGCTCGAGTCAGCGCACACTGTAAAAATTCGACCATCAACTTGAGAGCCAAGGCTAAAACTGCCATCACTTGGCCCAGCGTTTCGGCATTTGGTTGCGGTTGCTGCATCAGGAATAGTGGCGAAAAATAGAGCCAACGAAAGCATGGTTGCGATTGCTGATTTTTTGAACATTTTGGCAGGCTAGCCAAGTTAGAAATTTAGTGGCTGAAGTTATGCACAGTTAAAGCGAAAAAGCCCCGAGCAGAGGGGCTTTTTCTTTGGTTGCGGGGGCAGGATTTGAACCTACGACCTCCGGGTTATGAGCCCGGCGAGCTACCGAACTGCTCCACCCCGCGGCGAAGTCTCAACTCTATCAGAGTTTGTTCGGTATCTCTACCCGAAGTAATTGCTACTTCGAACTTGAGGCCTTAATAGCTGCGTCAATGGCCGCGTTTAGCGCGGCATCAGCCTTGCCATAGGAGTTCCAGTCTCCGGCTTTCATGGCCTTGGCTTTATCGGCAAGTGCTTGCTTAGCGGCATTGAGTGCTGCATCGAGCGCTTTGTTACCCGATGAAGCAGAAGTTGATCCGCCGGTTGAAGAACCGCCAGAACCGCTTGAGCCATCGCCTGCAGCCGCTCCCGAGTTACCACCGAACAAGTTGTCTAGCGCTGCATCTAGGGTGTCTTCGAATGCGATCTTGTCGCCGAAAGCGACAAGCACCTTCTTGAGAAGTGGGAACGAGGTTTCACCGGTCGATTGAATGTAAACCGGCTGAACGTAAAGCAAGCCGCCGCCAACTGGCAGCGTTAGCAGGTTGCCGTTCAAGACCTTGGTTGAACCCTGACGCAAAATGTTCAAAAGTTTTGAAACATCGCTGTCGCTGTTGAAGTTGTTTTGAACTTGACCAGGGCCAGGAACCACGCTGTCTCGAGGCAAAACCAAAAGACGCAGTTGACCATAGGTGCTGGCCTTGACTCCGTCTTGTGCACCTGCATCTGAGTCAGCTACGAAATAGCCGGTCAAAACGTTTCGGCTCGAAGCGCCAGTGGAACGCGGAATAAAAGTGCTGTAAATCGAAAATGCAGGTGCGGTTTGGTCTGGAGTCTGCAGCGACAAGTAATAAGGTGGCTGCAATTTCTGCACTGAAGATGTTGAACCGGTTGGGTCATTCGGGGTCATCCAAGCATCTTGCTGTGAATAGAAGGCGCCGGCTTCGGTCACGTGGTACGAGCCCAAAATGCCGCGCTGAACCTTGAACAAATCTGCTGGGTAGCGAACGTGGCTCATTAGCGCGCCAGACATCTTCGAATACGGCTGAACGGTTCCAGGGAACACTTTCATCCAAGTTTTTAGAATTGGATCTTTGTCGTCCCAGGCGTAGAGCTTGACCGAGCCGTCGTAAGCGTCGACCGTGGCTTTAACCGAGTTTCGAATGTAGTTAATCGAGCGGCGGCTGACCTGGTCGGTAGTGCTCGAATCGCTCAACGCGGCTGATAGGTTTTCAGCGCGTGAATAAGGGTAGGCGTTTGAAGTGGTGTAGCCATCAACAATCCACACGACTTTTCCGTCGACTACAGCTGGGTAGGTGTCTTTATCGAGGGTCAAGTAAGGAGCTGCGGCAGCTACACGGTCAATCGGGTTGCGATCGTAAAGAATCTGCGACTTGTTGTTGATCGCATCTGAAAGCAAGATTTGCTCGCTCTGGAACTTCAGAGCGTAAGCCAAGCGGTTTACCAAACTGTCTAGCTTCGGACCACCGTTGCCGTTGAAGGTTGTGTAGGTCTGCTGAGCATCGCCGGCTCCGGCTGGGTAATCAAGCTCAAGTGCCTTGCTGGTTCCGCCGACGATTGAGTACTGCGGTGAGGTTTCACCAAAGTAAATTCGAGGCTCATAAGCGCCAAGTGCACCGGTCGATGGAATTCCCGACTGAAAGAACACCGGCTGACCATCGGCCGAACGCTGGTTTCCGTAAGCAGCAACTACCCCGTAACCGTGGGTATAAACAATTACGTTGTTGTACCAAGACTGGCTCGTTCCCAAACCGCTTTGGTTCAATTCGCGGGCTGCGATTACGGTGTCTTGAGACTTGCCGTCAATAGAGTAGCGGTCAACGTCTAGGTGATTGCCGAAGTTGTAGTACTGGCGGTACTGCTCGAGCTGCTTGAATGACGCGCTAACCAGTGCTGGGTCGATGATTCGAATTTGCGCTGTAGTTTTGGCATCTTCTTTTAGTGCACCTAGTTCAGCAGCGGTTGCGGCCTGATAGTCGATCTTGGTGACACCGTCGAGGCCGTAAGCAGCTCTGGTTGCCTCAAGGTTGCGCTTGATGAACTCGCCTTCAAGGGTTCGCTCGTTAGGAACAACTTGGAAAGTCTGAACGGCCCAAGGGTAAAGGCCGCCCAGAACCAAGCTGCTCACAATCATTAGACCGGTGGCCATAATTGGCAGGCGCCATTTTGCAACAAAGGCCGTTATCAAGAATAAAATCGCGACGACAACACCAATTGCAGCCATGATCTGAAGACCAGGAATCTTGGCATTTACATCTGAGTAAGTAGCACCGGTGTAAAGCCCGCTGGCGCTAGTCATGGTGTCGTATTGCGAAAGCCAAAGTCCTGCCGCCTGAAGCGCAATAAATATTGTTGCGCTCACAGCCACCTGAACTCTGGCGGCTTTTGAGAAACTAACCGCGTTTTGACTCAAACGGATTGAGCCGAAAACTAGGTTGAACAGCAAAGCAAGAACTAGAGCAACTAAAGCCGTGATTGAAAGGTAAGAAAGCACCGAGTGGTAGAACGGCAACTCGAACATATAGAAAGTTACGTCGAGGTGAAACTGCGGATCTTCGACCTTGGCAGGAACTCGGTTTAGGAATGTAAGTGCGGTTTGCCAGAACGCCCCAGTTGCCACGCCTGCAAAAATAGCGAGCAAAACTGGCACCACGATTGTGATTGCTTTGCGAAGCGAAGTAAGCAATTCGCGGTATTGGCTAAGGCCGAACCGGTCTTCTACAACCTGCACATAAATTGGTCGGAATTTGTAGGCAAGCGAAATGCTCAAGGCGCTGACTAGCCCCATTCCAACTGCAGCAATAACGAAAGTTACGATTTCAGCTGTGAACCTGGTGGTGAAAACGGCAGAGAAACCGAGCTGCTGGTGCCAAAGCCAGTCGGTATAAAAGCCTGAAACTGAAATTAGCGAGATAGCTAGAACCACCACGATTAGGGTTGCGATTCCCAGTGGTGAAATTGGTTTCTTTTTGCTGCTCATTTTTTACCCTCTATTTGGTTGTGCTGCAGCCTGCTAGATCTGAGCCTTTGCCGCTTGCGATGCTCTGCACTGCCGACAACGCTTGATCGAATGTTTCTACCTGAGCAACGTGTAGTCCAGCTGGAATGTGCCCAACTACCTCGTTGCAATTATCTTTAGGTGCCAAAAACCACTTGGCCCCTGCGCGCTGGGCCGAGTAAAGCTTTTCTCGAATGCCGCCAATCGGGCCAACTGTTCCTGAGTCATCGATGGTACCGGTTCCGGCAATAATCTGGCCACCGGTTAGAGCACCAGGAGTTAGCTTGTCGTAAATTCCAAGGGCAAACATCATTCCACCGCTTGGGCCGCCAATGTCTTGAAGCTGTAACTTCACATTGATTGGGAACTCGTATTTACTCGCCACGTAAGCGCCGATGCGGTAGCTGCCATCCACGAGTTTTGGAGTGATTGTTTCACTGCGAGTAACACCTTTGGCTGCAACAACTTCTAGCACAAGAGCTTTGCCTTTAGAGCCCTGAATAGCCTTGGTGAGCATTCCGTAGTCGGTGAGTTTCACTGAATCAATCGAAACAATCTGATCGCCTGCTGCCAACTTGCCGGTTGCTGCTGCGTCGGTGGCCAACGAGTTGACGATCAATTTTGAATTCAGACGATAGCCAAGCTTGATTAGTGCAACCGCAAGAGCAGATTGCTGCGAGTCAGCAAACATCGAAATGTTCGCTTGGTCGACCTTGGTCTGAGAAACATTGCTTGGATAAATATCCTCGAGCGGAATGATGCTTTGTGCTGGGTCTAGCCAAGCGAAAAATAGCTCAAGCCAAGATGGTGTGTGGTTTGGTGCACCGAGAATTTCAACCGTCAGCAAATCAAGAGCACCATCGGTTTCATAGCTAGGTGCATCTATTACCGAAATGATTTCAGTGTTGTGGTCGGTTCCTAGAACATTGAAAGCGCCACCGGGGCGTTCAATCACATAAGGCGTTGGCAATGCCGACATTGCAACGATTCCGAGCAGCACTACGGTTGCGATTGCGCTCGCCCAAGTGAAGCCTCGACGACGTTTGGTCGGCTGAGGGTTCAGATCGTCGTAGAAATATGCCACATTGCCTCCGTAGGTGTTCTTTAAGCCTAAGTTACGCAGAGTGCGCCAGCGCTTTTAGAGTCTTCGTAGCTCTCACGCCTAAAGCGAACATTGCTGAGTTATGGCTGTGAACCACCTGAAACGGCAAGGCAGGCTATTACCCTAAATTCATGGCCGACGATTACAACGACGAAGAACCTGAGCGTCTCACGCCCGAAGATTTTCAGAAATTCCTCGCAGAATTCTTGAACAATCCAAGCTCAGAAGATGCCATGCGTCTTGCCAAGGCTGCCGGTTTGAGCGGCGACCCGGATCAACTCAAGCAGCTCCTTGATCAGCTGCAAATTGCCATGCAAGCGAGCACCCCGAGTGCTTCGGGTTCACCTAGCGGAGTCAACTGGACTTTGGCCATTGAGCAGGCGAAAGCTGTTGCCCGAAAGACGAACTTTGGCGTGACTGAGGCTCAGCGCGATCAACTTCGAGAAGCCACTCAAATTGCATCGCTTTGGCTAAACCAAGTAACTGCAATCGCAGAACTAACTAGCGAGCCGAAACTTCTCACCCGCGACTTATGGGTTGACGACGCCACTGGGTTAATGAAAGCTCTTAGCGAGCCAATCGCACTGCGAATGTCTTCGGCACTTGGCGAACACCTTGAATCGCAGGCTCCCGAAGAATTGAAGGCGATTTTGGGTCAGGCTGGCGGAATCATGAAGCAGGCCGGTGGCGCGCTGTTTGCGATGCAACTTGGCGGCGCCATGGGAAAACTTTCGACCCAGGTGCTAACCGGCGCTGACCTTGGTTTGCCGATTTTCTCAGATCAACGGGCTGCCTTCATTCCCCAGAACTTAGACGAATTCGCCAAGGGTCTTGGCGCTGAAGAAGACCAGGTTCGCATTTACCTTGCGGTACGCGAACTAGCCCACGCTCGTTTGTTCAAAGAAGCCCGTTGGCTGCGCGACCACGTAGTTTCGCAGATCGTGAACTACTCGAGCCAAATTCACGTGGATGACGAGCAGCTCGGCAACCTGGCCGACATAATGAACGACGTCGACCCTGAAAAAGTGCGCGAAGTTTTTGAAACCCACGCTTTCATTGCGCCTAAGACCGAAGAACAAGAACGAGCACTCGAGCGAATCGAAACCATGCTCGCACTTATTGAGGGTTGGGTTGACGCGGTCACCGAGCAAGCAACCACGCTTCTGCCGAAGACTGCTGCGATTGCCGAAGCAGTGCGTCGCCGTCGAGCAACCGGTGGCCCTGCCGAACTTACCTTCGGCACCTTGCTTGGCCTAGAACTTCGCCCGCGCAAACTTCGTGAAGCCACGGCCATGTGGCGCGAAATCGCAGCTGCGGTTGGTAACACTAGACGCGATGAAATTTGGTTACACCCTGATCAAATGCCTTCGACCGAAGAGATTCACGAGCCAAAGCTCATCATCAACCGCCTAGTAGGTGTGGTTGATGTCTCTGATGAATCAGGCGATGACTTTGACCAAGCACTTCGCGACTTACTTGGTGAGTAGCTGGCACGAGCAGTCAAGCTGCTGAGCCCAGCTAATTTCACTCACCGTTCCGCCTTCGCGATCAATTCGAAAACCTCGATGTTCAGCCTCTTGGCCGAAACCAGCCATGCGGTCGAGTTCAGTAAGCATTTCTTGCGCCACAAGGCCAACCGCTAACAGTCGCGTTGATTGGTCATCAAACCTAAGCGTGCTGCTAATCAACTGAGCTCCCACTGCAGCCCACGATGCATCGCTATTGAGCTTTGAAATTTGCTCGCAATACAAACACTGGGTTTTGCCAGCACGAATGGTTCCGGAGACCCAAGCCCCCACTGCGTCGTAAACCACAGCGATATGCGCGGTCTGGCGGTTTACCCAGCGTGAGTAAGCTTGCGGGTCAATGATTTGCTGTGCTGAAATAAACGCCATCGATGCCCCATCGAAATGCTTGGGGCGAATTCTTGCTGGGCCAATAAGTCGCAGCTTGGAGTGGCTCGCCTCGAGCATAAGTTGGGCTGCGGCAACCCGCTTTTTGCCCAACAACGACTGCGGGAACCCAGCCGCTGAAACGTCTTTGTTAAGCACTGCACTTGAATCGTCGGTAATTACCGTGCCCACTCCTGCCACAGCCAAAGCGTTTAGCAGGGTGAGGCCAGTTGCGTCGAGCTTCTCGATGTAAACCACTCGAGAAGCTCTAGCCAACAGCACAGCCTCGCCGTCACTAGAGGTATTTAGGCTGGCGCGAACGATTTCGGCGAACGCGCGATCTACTTCGAGGGGAATGCTTTCATGTTGCGGGTTAGCCAAACGCTTGAGCATTAGCGGTTCTAGTTGCTCAACCAGCTTTTGCGCCTGGGCAATTGCCAACTTGCTTTGATTTGCAACCGCTGAAACTTGGTTTGGTGCGATGCCTTGGTAAAGAGCATCGATGAACTTTTCTTGAGCGAGACTGAGCTCACTCAAATTCACTTGCTTTTTTCCAAAACCGATTTGAGCCTCAAATGGGGTTTTCCAAAGCAACTGCTGGTGTGGGTTAAGTTTCAAAGTCATGCGGCGATTTTGCCAGCATTAAAGACTTGCTTCTAAAAGTTATTCACAGTTGAAACTAAAGTTTGCGTTCGAGCAGTTTCAGGAATCTTGAAGGCTCACGATCTTTTGAGTGTGAAAGCAAAAGCGTCTTGCGAGCTCTAGTGATTCCCACATAAAGCAAGCGTTTTTCTTCTGCGATTTCGGCTTCAGATTTCGCATAACTGATTGGCAGGTAACCATCGGTAAGCCCGTAAATAAAGACCTGCTGCCACTCCAGGCCCTTTGCCGCGTGAATGGTTGCCAATGTAACAGCGGCTTTGACCGGTTCGTGCTGTGAGCGCTGACGCTCATCAAGCTCGGCATACAAGTTTGGCAAATCAATGCCATCTGGCAGTTCATCACTAATTGCCAACAATGAATTCAAGGATTCCCAGCGATCGCGAGCCGAACCAGATTCGCTTGGGGCTTGCAGTTGCCATCCGAGTGATCTGGCAATTTCAACCATGGCCTGACGAGCCGGCTTTTCAACTTTGGTGGCAATCTCGGCTCGAATAGCTCGCATGGCATCTTGAATTTCTTTGCGCTGAAAAAAGCGCTCCCCGCCTTTTAGCTGATACTCAATGCCGGCTTGGGTAAGCGCATTTTCAAGTTGCTCACTTTGGCCATTCACTCGATACAACACGGCGATGTCGCTTGCTTTCACGCCAGAGCTTAGGGCTTGGCGAATGGCATTGGCGATATAAGCGGCCTCTTCTTGAGAGTTGGCGAATTCCATCACTCGAGGCGCCATGCCCACCTCTTGCTGACTTACCAAAGCATCGAGTGCACTCTCGTGGGTAAGTCGGTTGGCAAAAGTAACGATCTGCTGGGTTGAGCGATAGTTGCTGGTCAGATTGGCCACTGTGGCATTTTCAAATTCAGTTTCGAAGCTCTGCAAATAAGAACTGCTCGCACCGGTAAACGAGTAAATAGTTTGGTTCGGGTCGCCAACAACGCAAATGTCATTGCGATCGCCTAGCCAGGTCAGCAACAAAGCGTGCTGAAGAGGTGAAATATCTTGATATTCATCGACTGTGAAAAATCGGTACTGCTGTTGAACGTGCGCCAGCGCTCTCGGTTCTGCCCGCAGTAACCCCAGGCAAAGCACCAAAACGTCTTCCCAGTCGATTTGATTGGCAGCAACCTTGGCATCTTCGTAGGCATTCATTAGATCGGCCGTTTGCGTTCTGGTAAGGCCGCTCGGCGGATTACGCTTTGCTTCTAGATACTGCTCAGGGCTAAGCATTGAATATTTACGCCACTCGATTTCGGCAGCCAAATCTCTTAGACCCGCAGGGTCAATTTTGATCTTTCGCTCTTGAGCAAGTTTGGTAAGAATCTGCGCCTTTGAATCTAGAACTCGTGGGGTGGCAGAGCCGGCAAACTGCGGCCAAAAGTAATCGAGCTGCGAGAGCGCTGCAGAGTGAAAAGTCTTTGCCGCGACCTGACCAACACCTAACGCGCGCAGCCGAGTGCGCAGTTCGGCAGCCGCCTTGTTGGTGTAGGTAAGGGCTAGAACGCGATTTGCCGAGTAATAACCAGTGGCAATTCCATATGCGATTCGCGTTGTAATTGTGCGGGTTTTTCCGGTGCCGGCACCAGCCAAAATACAGGTCGGCCCGCGAAGTGCCTGAGCTGCAATCTTTTGTTCTTCGTCTAGCTGATCCAGCAATTCATCTGGGTTCATGACGATGCGCTTTCATCTAGGCTCTCACCAAGATCGAGAATGACTCCCCCAAACCATTCTTCAATCAGCGCCCTCGAAATGCTCAGACGTGAGGGCAGAACCAATTTCGAGGCGGCTACGTCGGCAAGAATTTCTTGTCGTGAGTACCACTTGAGTCGCACGATTTCTTCGCCATCGGGAGTCAAAGTTGGTTCACCAAAAGATTCGTCTACCTCAGCCGTGAAACCAACCATTAGAGATGCCGGGAACGGCCAAGCTTGGCTGGCTAGGTATTTCGGGTTCTTTACGCGGATGCCCGATTCTTCGAATACCTCGCGAATTACCGCGTGCGGCAATGATTCGCCTGCTTCAACAAAGCCGGCCAAAATGCTGTAACGGTTTTCACTCCATGAGCCTTGGCTGCCGAGAAGAATGCGATCGTGCCTGTCGATCACGCTCACGATAATGGCTGGGTCAGTGCGAGGGAAAATCTGGTTGCCATCACTAAAGCAACGACGAGACCAACCACCTTCTTGAACAGTTGTTGGCATGCCACAACGCGGGCAGTATTTGTGGCTCTCGTGCCAATTAGAAAGAGCCAACGCCTGGGTGAAAATTCCAGCGTCGCGAGCTGAAAGCCCAAAGCCGGTGTTTCTGAGGGTGTGCCATTGATCTGGGTCAGCCTCGATTTGATCTGCGCTGTTTTTGCTCACCACTGCCAAAACAATTGGTGAATCAGCTTCGAGGTTGTTTTCAAACTCGAGCGTTTTGCCAAGGTAAGCACGCAACTGGGCCGATGGGACGTCGGCAACTTCAAAGAACTTGAGTTTCGGGCCGCTCTGTGAGCCAGCTTCAAGAAGAGTTTTGCCTTCGAGCAAGACAATGACTCGCGTCTTTGGGTTTTCCCAAAGGTGGTCAAATAGGTCGGGATCTTTGCGAAAAGCGGCATCGCGATCAATGGCTGCTCGAGCGAGCGGCAGCTCAATGTGTTGGCTCATGCCGAGGCTCCTAATTCGCTGAGATTTCAAGCCTATGGCGTGGCGAAAGCACACAAAACCGAAAGGTCTGAATATTCTAAAAACATGGGAAAATCCCCCTTGATTTTAGCCGCGCTGGCCAAAGACGCCGCGCCTGCCTTGAACTTTACTCGCGCCGAGACAATCGGCTCTGAAGACGGGGCAATTTCTTCGACCCTATTGACTGACACCGACGGAAAACTTCACGTCATCAAAATGCCACGCACTCAGAATGCCGGCGTTGCATTAGACACTGAACTCAATGCCATCCGTGCATTTAATTCCGCTGTGCGTGAGCGCATGCCATTTGAGATTGCCCACATCGAAGGCGAAACCCGTGATGGTTTTGGCAAGCGCGCAGTGCTACTTAGCTACGTTTACGGCATGCCGATTGACTTAACTGCAATCAATGGCAACGACCCCTTAGTTGCATCAATTGCAAAATCACTGGCAGCGATTCACGGCCTGCCTAACCCAGTGGTTGAAAATGCGGGAATGCCCGAGTATTCACCAGCTGATGTGGTTCGCCTTCGAACCAACGAACTCGACCGAGCAGCCGAAACTGGCAAGGTTCCAAGCGTTCTGTTGAGCCGCTGGGAAAACGCTCTAGCCGATGTGTCGCTTTTCAAGTTTTTGCCAACCGTAATTCACGCTGACATGCACGGTGACCACGTGCTTGAAAGCGAAGACCAGGTTTCTGGAATTCTCGAGTGGGGCAATCTTCAGATTGGCGACCCTGCTGCTGATTTTGCCTGGATTGTTGGTTCTCAGAACCATGATGTGGCCTATGCGATCATGCTTGAGTACCAGGCACTTCGCCCAAACACCGACAGCCACCTAAAGCAGCGAGCCGAGCTTTACGGCGAACTTGAGCTTGCTCGCTGGTTGCTTCACGGAGTAAAGACTCGCGACGAAACTACCATTATCGAAGCTGTTGGCATGCTTGAAGATTTGGCGCTTCGTGTTGAGGCCAATGAAGTTCCGAGCCTGAGTACTGCCCCAATTCCCGAGGTTTCAGCGGTTCAGTTTGAGTCGGTTACTCCACACTTCGAAAGTGGCCAATTCGAAACTCCCCAGCTGGAAACCGCAGCAATTCCGGTAATTGAAACCTCAGCGACCGCAGCTGAAGCCCCTCAAATTACAAGTGATCGCTTGAGCGAAGCTGAGTTTGCTCAGATTCCGGTAATCGATGAAGGCGAAGCAGCTACCTACGAAGCAACACCAACAGCAGTTCTAAATGTTGTTGACGTTGTCGAGACCGTCGAAGGCGAATTGCCTGCTAAAAAAGACGACGAGCTTTTCTAGTTAGAAACTGATTTCCACTTAGCAAGAAGTTCTGATTCAGAGAGCAATAAATCGTTTGGCGTTACTTCTTGGTTGCTCTGCACAAAGTACAGACTGCAAGAAATATTCTCAGGCGCAATGCCCGTTAATCGTGAATAAGCCATTCGATACATAGCCAACTGAAGCGAGCGATTCTCAAGGTCGTCTTTGTCAGTTGGCGGCTTGCCGGTTTTCCAGTCAACGATTTCTACTTCGTAATTCGAGTCATTTTGCACTTCAAAAACTGCATCGAGTTTGCAAATAAATACGTTGTCATCTATGGCAACTTGAATCTCAATTTCGGCGAACTTTGGCTCAAGTCCAGCCCAGCGAGAATTGGCAAAGTTGGCATCAAGGCTATTGATGATTTCACGATGCTTAGCAAGATCTGGAACAAATACGTTCACCAGTTCGAAGTCAACATCGCCTAGTGCAGCTTTTCTCACGAATCGCTGCTCCATCATGGTGTGGAACAGGGTTCCAGCCAAGGTCTCGGCATAAGGTTGGCTCGGCATAGGTCGAAGTTGTCGCTTCATTTCTGCGGCACCGTCGGAAACGAAGTCTTTGAACTTTGATGCACTCACGCGAACCGGCAACTCTACCTGGTCGATTTTCTTGAGGCGTTCGGCTTGTTCAGCGAAGAGCAGATCTAAATCTTTGAGAAGCGAGTCAATAACCTTGTTCCGCTTTTGCGGGTCAACAATTGCTGTTCGAGTTTGCTCGGCCGCTCGTCGAACGTCGATTTCGTGACGCAAACCTAACGGGTTCAGTGGCCACTGCTCGGTGGTTCCCAGCTCGAGCAATGCATTGGTTACCTCTTGCTGAGCTGGCAATTGGCCATCGGCTGATTCGACAAGAACCAAATCTTTGCGCCCAACGGCCTTGAGCAAAAAGTCGCTTGGTACTCGAGCTTTTTTATTTCCTGGCTTGAAGTAAGAACCGGTCAGCAGCAAGTTTTCCCTAGGCCTGGTAACTGCCACATACATCAGACGCAGTTCTTCGCGAAGCAGGTGTTCTTTTACCTGAGTTGAAAATGTTTCGGCAGAAGCCTTGAGCGTCTTTTGCGAATCAACATTGCTGTATTCAAATTCTGGAAGTGCATTTTGGTCGCCACGTAAGGGCCAAGGAAGCTTGGCATTTGCAAGCCAGCCACTGGTGTCGCGCCCAGTAGAAGGGAAATCGCCTTGAATTAGATTTGCGATTGCAACGTGATCCCATTCCAGGCCCTTAGCGGCGTGAATGGTTAGCACCTGCACCACGCCTGCCTCTGGATTGGCAGTTGGCACTTCGAATTTCTCGCGCTCATCGGCAAACTCAAGCCAAGTCAAGAACGCCCCGAGATAAGGCTTGTGGTTTGAAGCCGCGTAACCAGCCACTATGTTTGCGAAGGCATTCAAGTGAGCCATTGGGTGAGGTCGCCGTGGGTTTGCAACCACCTCGATATCAAGCCACAACTCTTGCTCAACCATGCGAACAAACTGAGCAAGCGGAAGACCAGTTTGACGGCGCAACTTAGCCATCAGCTCTGCGGCATCGATCATGCGGCTCAGTGCTGGCTCAGGAATTTTGCTGAAGTTGGCTTCGCGTGGTTCTCTCAGAAGATCGAGTGCATCAACCAGTGAGAGTGCATCTTCACTGGCAAATTCTTCGGCATTTTTCTGGAGCTTATTGATTCGGCGAGCAAAGTCATGAAGTCGCTGAATGTCTTTTGCACCAATGCGCCAACGCGCACCCGTGAGCAAACGAATAACTTCGGTTCCGCTATCAGGTGAGTGAATAACCCTCAAAGCAGAAACTAAGTCAACGATCTCAGGCATCTCGAGTAACCCACCAAGGCCAACGACTTCAACCGTGAGACCTGCGTTTTGCATTTCGGTTACGAACAAACTCATTTGGCCGCGCTTGCGCATTAGTAAAGCTGCCGTAGATTTTGGATCGGCCTTTACTTTTTCAGCCAAGAATGCTGCAACAGATTTTGCTTCTTCGACCATGTTTTGGCTGAATACTGCGGTGATGTTGCCATCTTTAGCATATGAGGCTGGCTGCAACTTAACCGGGTTGAGCGCGTTTGGATCCTTTGCCAAATAAGAAGTTGGCAAAGCTAAATCTTCAGCCAAGAAGTTGGCAAGCTCGAGAACCTTTTTAGGGTTTCGCCAAGAGGTTGGTAGTTCGAAATAGCCGAATTTTTCATTTGTGCTGAAGTCTTTACCGAACGAAGTAAGGTTCGAAGCAGATGCACCGCGCCATCCGTAGATTGACTGGTTTGGGTCACCTACGGCAAACACCGACTGGTCTAAAAACAACGTGCGCA
>JBDLVP010000079.1:0-5371 GCA_039804705.1 Actinomycetota bacterium | reverse complement strand
CATTCTGGGAGCCCAAGCGGTTGGCGAGGATGGCGTTGATAAACGCATCGACGTGATTGCAACGGCAATTCAAAACGGAATGACTGTTGAAGAACTAATGGATCTTGAGCTCGCCTATGCCCCGCAATTTGGTTCTGCCAAAGATGCAATCAACATTGCTGGCTACGTTGGGAACAACGTATTCAACGGCACTACCCCAACGCTGCAATGGCACGAGCTTGAACTTGCTCACGCTGCAGGCGCTCAGGTGATTGACGTTAGAACCACGGGCGAACACGGCAACGGGCACATTCCTGGGAGCATCAACATTCCAGTCGACGAGCTTAGAGATCGCATAAGCGAACTTGAGCCAAACGTTGTGGTCTATTGCGCAGTCGGGCAACGAGGTCACATTGCAACACAGATTCTTAAAGCTAATGGCATTTCTGTGCGCAACCTAGACGGCGGTTACACCACTTGGCACGCGGCTACTGCAGCGCAAAATAACTAGCCGCGAATGCTGTCCCAGCCGTTTTCGTCAATTGCAGAAGCATCGAGAAGCACTGCCGGGGCTTGAGCCTCAAGTACTCGACCAATTGGCTTGAAACTTCGAGGAATCGAGGCACTTGGGCTAAAGGTAGCCAGTAGCGCGTGATCTTCGCCGCCAACTAGCACCCAAGGCTTTGGGCTTACCTCTAATGCCATGGCAGCAAGTTCTAGCACCGCCTCAAAACCTTGCAGGTGCTGGCTGTCGATTTGAATAGTTACGTTCGAGGCCTTGGCTATTCGGGCTGCGTCTTTGGCAAGGCCGTCGCTGACATCGAGCATTGATGTCGCGCCAGCGAGTGCTGCTTCTACTCCGGCTGCGATTGGCGGCTGAGGGCGCAACTGAACATTGACCCAGTCGTCATAGGCGTTGCGAGCGTCGGTGTTTGGGCTTAGCAATAGGTCGAGACCGCAGGCGGCTTGGCCGAGGGTTCCGGCAACCGCCAGAATGTCACCTGGTTTTGCACCCGTGCGAAGAACCGGGTCACGACCTTCAAGGTCGCCAAAGGCTGTTACCGAAATGACCACCTGAGAACCCGCGGCAAGATCTCCGCCTACTACTGCAGCTTTTGGGGCAAGGGTTTGGCAGGCTTCGCGTAATCCGTCGGCGAAGGCTTCTAGCCAAGAAATCTCGGTGGTTTTCGGAACCACCAGGGCAACCACAAGTGAGGTTGGCACAGCGCCCATAGCTGCCACATCGGCAACGTTTGATGCCACAGCTTTCCATCCGAGGTCGTAGGCACTTGACCACTCAAGTTTGAAGTCGTGGTCTTGAACCAGGGTGTCGGTGGTGACGGTGAAGCGGCCATCTGGGCTGGCAATCACTGCCGAGTCATCGCCAGGGCCAACCAGCGCGCTTTCGGTTTGGTTGAGGCGAAAAATAGTGCGCTTGAGCGATTCGTTCTCGCCCAGGGTTTCTATGGTTTCGCTTTTCGACACCATTCAAAGGTAGCCTGTTTGGTGATGAAACTCATGCGCCTTACCTCGACTTTGCTGCTCACAATTGCTGCTGCAGGTTTGGTTACAGGCTGCGCATCAACCGTGAGCCTTGAGGCCGCGCCAGATTCAAATAACGTGCGTTGCGCCGATGTGACCGTGAGGCTTCCAGATTCAGTGGATGGCCTAGCTAAGCGACTAACCAATGCGCAGGCAACTGGCGCGTGGGGCAACCCGGCATCGGTTTTGCTTCGCTGTGGTTTGCCAGAGGTGCTTGCTTCTGAACTTCCTTGTGTTACTACCTCTGAAGTTGACTGGCTGGTAGATGCCTCTCAAGCGCCAAGCTATCGTTTCATTACCTTTGGTCGAAACCCGGCAACCGAAGTGATTGTTGATTCGAAGAAGGTTTCGGGAGCTACCGCGCTAGACGCCGTGGCCGAGGCCATCAAATACATTCCACGCGATCGCGAGTGCGCGATCGGCACCGGCATTAACTAATCGCGAGCTAGCGCGAGCTGGATTAGTTCGTCGATCAGGTCAGCATAGGCAATGCCTGATTCTTGCCACAACTTCGGGTACATCGAGAACGGTGTGAAACCCGGCAAGGTGTTGATCTCGTTGATGAAGAAGCCGTCTTTAGTCAAAAAGAAGTCAACGCGACCCAAGCCATAGCCACCGATTGCATCGAAGGCTTGGCGAGCAAGGTCTTGCATTTCGGCAAGTTCGGCGTTGGTTAGTTGTGCTGGAATAACTAGATCGACAGAACTCTCGTCACGGTACTTAGCGTCGAAGTCATAGAACTCACGGCCTTTGACAATGATTTCGCCAGCGCACGAAACTCGCGTTGGCTGGCCGTCGAAACTTGAAAGCACAGCGCACTCAACCTCACGGCCAACTAGCCCGCGTTCAACGGTTAGTTTGCTGTCGTGTTCGAAGGCAAGTTCAACTGCCTTGTCGAAGTCTTTGAAATCGTTGACCTTTGAAACGCCAACCGAAGAACCAGCTCGAGCAGGCTTCACAAACAAAGGGGTTGAGCCGAGTTGCTTCACCGCTTCGATTGCAGACTCTGGGTCATTTAGCCAATCGGTTTTGCGAATCACAACGTGAGGGGTGGCTGGCACGCCAGCTTGCAAAAATAGCGCCTTCGAGAATTCTTTGTCGATGCCTGCAGAGCTTGCGAATACTCCGTTGCCGACATAAGGAATGCTGGCCAGCTCTAACAGCCCCTGCATGGTTCCGTCTTCACCGAATGGGCCGTGAAGAACTGGGAACACCACATCGATTATCTGCTCAGAAGTTACTTCGCCATCAACTGTGATGGTGAGCTTGCGGGAGCCATCCATGTGAAAAGTGGCAAGCTCGCTGGTTAGTTCAACCACTGGCAGCGGGCCGTCGGTGAGTGCCCACTTGCTGGCGTTGTCTTCGGCGGCAACCATCACGCCAAACTTGGTAATTCCAACCGGAATCACGTTGTATTTGCTGCGGTCGATGGCGCCTAGAACGCCTGCTGCTGTGGCGCAAGAAATTGAGTGTTCGCTGGAGCGGCCACCGAATAGAACTACCAGGTTGAGTTTGCTCATTACTCGCCCATTGGTTCAGATAAACCGTCGCGGGTTAGGTGAGGGGCAATTTCACGAGGCGACATTTTGCCCTCGATTACTAATTGAACCTGCTCGACGATTGGCATTGAAACGCCTTTGGCTGCGGCTAGTGCGAGAACTGGCTCGATTGAACTTAAACCCTCAGCAGTCTGGCTCATGCGCTTGAGCACCTCGCGCTTTGAGAAGCCCTTGCCGAGCATTTCGCCAGCTTTGTGGTTACGCGAAAGCGGTGACTCTGCGGTGGCGATAAGGTCACCCATGCCGGCTAGCCCAACCATGGTGCGAGGCTTTGCGCCATAGGCAACCGCGAATTCGCTGATCTCAGCCAGACCGCGAGTCATGATTGAAGCCTTCGTGTTCTGGCCGTAGCCAACGCCGTTCACGATTCCAATGGCCACCGCAATCAGGTTCTTGAGAATTCCGCCGAACTCGGTGCCGATTACATCGCGGTTGGTGAAAACGGTGAAGTAAGAGTTGCTGGCTGCCGCGGCAACCGCGCTGGCAGCATTTGGGCTGCTAGAGGCAGCAACCGATGCGGCAGGTTCTTCGTTGGCAATTTCAGCCGAAAGGTTTGGGCCAGAAACCACCACTATTTGGTTCTTGGCAAAGCCCGTTGATTCTTCGATTACCTCGCTCATGCGAAGGCCGGTCGATTGCTCAACGCCTTTCATAAGGCTCACCAGAATTGCGTTGCGAGGAATGTAGGTTCCCCATTCGGTGAGGTTGGTGCGAAGCGACTGCGAAGGCACCGACAGATAGACCTGTTCGGCACCGTCTAGAACTTCGATGAACTCACTTGAGGCAACCAGGTTGTCAGGCAGGTTGGTTCCGGGCAGGTAGTCACCGTTGCGGTGAAAAGCGTTGATCTCTTCTGCGACCTCTGGGCGACGAGCCCAAAGCATTACGTCATTGCCGGCATCGGCTAGAACTTTTGCGAAGGTAGTTCCCCAGCTACCGGCACCCATCACGGCGATTTTTGCCATTACTTTGCCTTAGCTTTCTTTTCGGCCTGTTTCTCGGCCTTGGTTTTACGAACGAAGTTGCCAACTGCTTTTTGACCGTGAACTACTGGGTCGTAAAGTACCTCAGGCGCTTTCTCACCGCGAAGTTCTTCAACCTGCTTGGTGATTGCCCGCATTACATCTTCGGTGGCTTGAGCTAGTTCTGCTGTGCTGACTTTGTGACCGCGGTATTTGCGAAGGTCGATTTCATCGCCAACCAAAATGTCGACTTTCTTCCAGAACCCACCATTAATGCGAGTTCCATACACGTCCATGATGTCTTGGTCACCCCAGTGACCAACCGGGAACACCGGAACATTGCCTTCAACAGCCAAACGCACAGCACCTGAGCGACCGCGCATTGGCCAAAGGTTTGGCTCGCGGGTCAGAGTGCCCTCAGGGAAGATCGTGATTACTCCGCCTTGGCGCAAGCACTCATAGGCTGCGCGAAGCGGTTCGTCGTTCTTTTGACCAGCTGAGCGGTAAACCGGAATCTGACCTGCGTTGATCAGCAGCTGGCCGACTACTGGCAAACGAAACAAGCCCTCTTTTGCCAAGAAGTGTGGGGTGCGCTTGACCTTGAAATACATAAAGTAGGCAATGGCGAGGGCGTCGAGTTTGGTCAGGTGATTTGAAACCACAATATATGGCCCAGACTTCGGAAGCTTCTTTGCGCCTCTGATTCGAAGGCCGAAAATTAGTCGAATAATTGGGCCAATCAGATTGGCAACAACGGCAACGTCGAAGTTGCGCTCAGCCTTTGAGAAGTCTGGCATTGCCAGAGCATCGAGCTTTTTTGCCTTCGCCATTTTTGCCTCTAACTAATTAGTTTCGGGTTATTCGGTGTAGCTAAAGTCGGCGCCCAAATCGGTGAGCTTTTGCAAGAAGTTTTCGTAGCCACGTGAAATCAGCTGAACGTTGGTTACGTTTGAAACGCCTTCAGCAGCAAGCGCTGCAACCATGTGGCTAAAGCCGCCGCGAAGGTCTGGCACGCGAATATCAGCGCCTTGCAGGTGGGTCGGGCCAGAGATAACAGCCGAGTGGTTGAAGTTGCGCTGGCCGAAACGGCAAGGGGTTCCGCCCAAGCACTCGCGGTAAATCTGAATCTGCGCACCCATTTGGTTTAGCGCGTCGGTGAATCCGAAGCGGTTTTCATAAACAGTTTCGTGCACGATCGAAAGGCCTTTGGCCTGGGTCATAGCAACCACGAGTGGCTGCTGCCAGTCGGTCATAAAACCAGGATGCACGTCGGTCTCAATTACCACAGGCTTCAGATCGCCACCCGGGTGGTAGAATCGAATGCCGTCA
>JBDLVP010000078.1:0-10012 GCA_039804705.1 Actinomycetota bacterium | reverse complement strand
CAACGATGAAAACGTGCAGTGGTTCGAGGCCGACTGCCTGCCAGAGCTTGCGTTCGACCACAACCTGATTGTTGACTATGCGCTCTGGAGACTACGTAACAAGCTTTCTTATAGCCGAGTTGCTCAAGGGTTCTTGGGTGAACGCTTCACCCTCGCCCAATTGCGTGAGGTGTACGAAACCGTGCTTCAACGCGAGCTAGACCCAGGCAACTTCAGACGCTCGATTGATGCGTCTGGCGACATTGTGGCAACCGGCGAGCGCCTAATTGGCGCTAACCACCGCCCACCTGCCCTTTATACATATGCCCCAAACCAAGAAATGGCCGACCAAGGTCCGCTTTCAAAAACAATCGAAATGAGTAATCGATGACAATCACCCCATCGGTGAACGCGCGCATTCAGTTGGCAGTCAAGGGAACTAAAGGTCTAAGCACCTGCAGCCCGAGTTTGGCGAAAGGACCGTGGGAGTTCGACAATAAAGTTCCTGACTATGGCCCTGGCGCGTCAAGTGCCGATTCAATTCCGGCTAGCTCACCGGTTCAGGGTGTTATTCCGGCTGCCTACCGAGAAGCCAGCGAAGAAGAACTTCACGAGCGAATTCGCTCGGCGAAAGCCACTTTGGGTGATCGAGTGGTTGTTCTCGGGCACTTCTATCAGCGCGATGAAATCGTTCAGCACGCTGACTACCTTGGCGACTCTTACCAGCTAGCCGTTGCAGCAACCAAGCATGCCGAAGCTGAAGCAATCGTTTTCTGTGGCGTG
Organism: Actinomycetota bacterium; assembly: GCA_039804705.1. Lineage (GTDB taxonomy): Bacteria > Actinomycetota > Actinomycetes > Actinomycetales > Microbacteriaceae > Rhodoluna. Next base: position 9,250 of record JBDLVP010000078.1, on the reverse strand, counting down.
CACTTCATGGCAGAAACTGCCGATGTGCTCTCTGAAGAAAACCAAAAGGTGATTCTGCCTAACTTGGCAGCTGGATGCTCAATGGCAGATATGGCCGATATCGACTCGGTAGAAGATTGCTGGGCTCAGCTCAGCGAGATTTATGGCACCGAACCAAATGAGCACGGTCGCGTGCCAGTGATTCCAGTTACCTATATGAACTCTTCGGCAGCGCTAAAGGCTTTCTGCGGCCGAAATGGCGGAATCGTTTGCACTTCGTCAAACGCTGAAACAGTTTTGAAGTGGGCCTTTGAGCGAGGTGAGCGCGTGCTGTTCTTCCCAGATCAACACCTGGGCCGCAACACCTCACTCGCCCTTGGCGTGAAGCTTGAGCAAATGCCCCTGTGGCATGCCCGCAAGCCACTTGGCGGAACCAACGAATCAACCCTTGAAAATGCCAAAGTGATTCTTTGGAACGGCTTCTGCTCAGTTCACAAGCGGTTTAGTGTTGGCCAGATCGAAAAGGCTCGAGCCGAATACCCTGGCGTGCGCGTAATTGTTCACCCTGAGTGCCCAATGGATGTGGTGCAAGCCGCTGATGAATACGGATCGACCGATTACATTCGCCGTGCCGTTGAAGGTGCCACCGAGCCAACCGTTTTCGCAATTGGAACCGAAGTGAACATGGTTCAGCGCTTAGCAGCGCAGCACCCGCAGCACACAATCTTTTGCCTCGACCCAGTGATTTGCCCTTGCTCAACCATGTATCGAATTCACCCGGCATATCTAGCTTGGGTGCTCGAAGAACTTGTGGCAGGTCGAGTAGTTAACCAAATTTCAGTTGACCCTGAAGTGCAAACTTACGCAAAGGTTGCACTTGAGCGCATGCTGGCAGCCAAGCCTCTCTAAAGAATCGAAAACGAGTAAATGTCGAAAATCATCGTAGTTGGCAGCGGCATTGCCGGCCTTGTGGCAGCCGTAAAAGCAAGCTACGGCCACGAAGTAACTTTGGTTACCAAAGACGTTCTTGGTGAGAGCAACACTCACTATGCCCAAGGCGGCATTGCCGCGGTTACCTCGACTGACGACACGATTGCTGAGCACGTAATTGACACCATGAGCGCAGGCGCCGGCCTTTGCTGGCAACCTGCGGTAGAGGTTCTTTGCGCGCAAGGACCCACCTCACTCAACGAGCTAATTGCCTTTGGCGTAGATTTCGACCGCAAAAAAGGTGAGCTTTCGCGCGGGCTTGAGGCTGCCCACTCGCACGCCAGAATTTTGCACGTTGGCGGAGACGCAACCGGAGCAGGCATAAGTAACGCACTGGTTGAGACTTTGCGTCACGCCAAGGTTGAGGTGCGCGAACACGCGTTGGCTACTGAACTTGTAGTCGAAGACGGAAAAGTTCGCGGGCTTCAGATTGTTTCATCTGAGGGCATTGAAACCCTGCCTGCCGACACTGTGATTCTGGCGTCGGGCGGTGCAGGCCAGCTATACCGCCACACCACCAACCCAGCTGTAACCACAGGTGACGGCGTAGCCCTTGCCCTTCGAGCTGCCGCACAATTAGCCGATCTTGAGTTCTACCAATTTCACCCAACTGCCCTTGCCGTGCCTGGTTCGTTCTTGATTAGCGAGGCAGTTCGCGGTGAAGGCGCAGTGCTTATAAACAACGCTGGCGAGCGATTTATGCAGTCGATTCACCCAGCCGCAGAATTGGCGCCGCGTGATGTGGTGGCTAGAGGCATCCAAGCTGAAATGCTTCGTCAAGGCGGGCAGCCAGTTTTGCTTGATGCCACAAAACTTGGAAAAGACTTTTTGGCAGAGCGATTCCCAAGTATCAACAAAGCATGCCGAGCTTATGGGCTTGACTGGTCTCGCCAGCCAATTCCGGTTACCCCTGCAGCCCATTATTGGATGGGCGGAATCGCCACCGACACGAACGGGCGAACCTCGATTCCAGGTCTTTTTGCCGTTGGCGAAGTTGCCTGCAATGGTTCTCACGGAGCCAATCGCTTAGCTTCGAATTCGCTGCTTGAATCGATTGTTTTCGCCGATCGAGCAATTGGGGTTTTGAACCAGCCGTGGCCTACCCCATTTGAGTTTGCTCGTTTCAAAGACCAGTCACCGCTTGACTTGGTGCAGATTGAGGTTAGCGAGCCGCCACAGGCGTCAAGCCTGCATAAACCAGTAGTTGACCGAGTTGAACTACAAACCCTCATGTGGGACAACGTAGGGCTTGCGCGCGATCAAGCAGGTCTGGTTGAGGCTGCCTCAAAGCTTGAATCTTGGCGCCCAGCGAATGTTGCAAACCGATTCTTTGCCGACTACGAAGATGCCAACCTGCTCGACCTGGGCCGCGCGGTAACAGCCAGCGCACTCGCCAGACACGAATCTCGCGGTGCACACTACAGACTTGATTTCCCAAACCTAAAACCAGCTGATGCCCGACCAATCGTAGCTGTAAGAAAGAAGTAGCAATGCTAGATCGTCACACTATTGAAACTGCCGTGCAGCTTGCTTTGACTGAAGATTCACCATTTGGCGACGTCACTAGCGAATATCTAATTCCTGCTGGTGCCTCTGCGACTGCGGTCTTGAACGCGCGCGAAGTTGGCGTTTTTGCAGGTGCTGCGGTTTTTGAAACCGCATTCAAACTGGTTGACCCATCGCTCAAGGTCGAACTTCACCTAAAAGATGGCGATCGCTTCGGCGCAGGTCAAAAACTTGCCACCGTAACTGGTTCAGCTCGAGCTATTTTGACCGCGGAACGCGTTGGCCTGAACTTTCTTCAGCGCATGTGTGGCATCGCGACTCAAACTGCAGAATACGTTGCGGCAATTGAAGGCACCAAAGCGCGAATCGTCGACACCCGCAAAACCACCCCTGGGCTTCGAGCATTCGAGAAGTTCGCTGTTCGTTGCGGCGGTGGATTCAATCACCGCTTTAGCTTGAGCGATGCCGTCATGGCGAAAGACAACCACCTCGCGGTGCTCACCAAGAGTGGGCTGAGTGTTACCGAAGCCCTAACTCGAGTAAAAGCGCAACTGCCACACACCATGCACCTAGAAGTTGAGGTTGATCGACTAAATCAAATCGAAGAAGTTCTGGCCGCCAAGCCACACACCATCATGCTCGACAACTTCAGCCTGAGTGACTTGAAAACCGGCGTTCAGCAAGTGGCTGGCCGAGCTACAGTCGAAGCCAGCGGTGGCGTGAACCTGAGCACGGTTCGCGCGATTGCCGAAACCGGCGTTGATGTTATTTCGGTCGGTGCCCTAACCCACCACATTCGCTCACTCGACCTCGGCCTCGACGTAAACATTCACTAATGATCTACCTCGACCACGCAGCCACTACCCCGGTAAAACCCGAGGCACTCACCGCTGCTTGGCCTTGGCTGACCAGCGAATTTGGCAACCCTTCGAGTCAACACGAACTTGGCGCTCGAGCTTCATCTGCACTGAATCAAGCCCGTGAAAGCGTTGCAAATTTCATAGGATGCCGCCCGAGCGAAATCACCTTCACCAGCGGTGGAACCGAGAGCAACAACTTGAGTCTTATTGGCATCGCCCTTGCTAACCCTCGTGGTAAGCACATCGTTAGCGCAAAAACCGAGCACGAGTCAGTTTTGAAATGCCTTGATTTTCTAGAGCGCATTCACGGTTTCGAAATCGACTGGGTAACCCTCGATGAGTTTGGTCAGATTGACTTGGCCGATTTCGAATCACGCCTACGCGAAAACACCACCCTGGTAACGCTGATGTTAGCTAATAACGAAATTGGAACCATTCACCCAGTTTCACAACTTTCAGCAATAGCTCGAAATTTCAAGATCCCGTTTCATACCGATGCGGTTCAGGCGGCCGGATGGCTCGATCTAAACATTTCCGAACTCGGCGTCAGCGCACTTAGCTTGAGCGGGCACAAGTTCGGTGCACCAAAAGGTTCGGGCATTTTGTATTGCAGTTCGCGCCTGACATTAGAGCCGTTAATCCATGGGGGCGGCCAAGAATTTGAGCGCAGAAGCGGCACCGAAAACGTGGCGTGGGCTGTGGCAATTGCAACCGCGCTCGACCTGCTCGAAGAGCCAGAGCAAGCGTCAAAACTCATCGCTGGTTTGCGCGATGAGTTCATCCGAGCGGTTTTGGCTGCAATGCCCGCCGCGAAACTTACCGGTAGCCCATTCAATCGACAGGCAGCTATTGCATCTTTTGTGATTGAGGGAATCAACGGCGAAACGTTATTGCTCGAGTTAGAAAACGAGCAGGTGATTTGCTCAAGCGGTTCAGCTTGCGCTGCCGGCAGCGATGACCCGTCGCACGTTTTATTGGCTTTGGGTTACGACCCAGACTTAGCCCGAACGTCAATTCGTTTCAGTTTGGGCCACAACACCACAGCCGATGAACTTGACCAAGCCAAGGGTGCCTTAGTTAGGGCCTACAAAAAACTTACTGCTTAGTTTTGCGGGAATCCCAGGTTGATTCCGCCGTGGCTTGGGTCTAGCCAGCGACTGGTAATTGCCTTGCCGCGAGTAAAGAAGTGCACTCCCTCAACGCCGTGAGCTTTGGTATCACCGAACAGTGATTGCTTCCAGCCTCCAAACGAGTAATAAGCAACTGGCACCGGAATTGGCACATTAATGCCAATCATGCCCACCTCGATTTCGTTTTGGAATCTGCGGGCGGCTCCGCCGTCGTTAGTGAAAATTGCTGTGCCATTGCCAAACTTTGATGAGTTGATTAGCGAAACGCCTTCTTCATAAGATTTCACACGAACCACAGAAAGCACAGGGCCAAAAATCTCTTCGGTGTAAACCTTTGAGTTAGTTGGAACCTGATCTATCAAAGTTGGGCCAAGCCAGAAACCATTTGGTGAGCCGTCAAACTCGCCGTTTCGGCCATCGACCACAACCTTGGCGCCATCTTGCTCGGCGATCTCAATGTACGAGGCAACCTTGTCGCGGTGGGCTTTGGTAACAAGGGGACCCATGTCGCAGTTTCTGCGACCGTCACCGGTACGAAGTTGCTGCATTCGAGAAACAACTTTTTCAATTAGAGCATCAGCCACTGGCTCTACGGCAACCACAACTGATATCGCCATGCAGCGTTCACCGGCTGAGCCAAAGCCCGCGTTGATTGCGCTGTCGGCAACTAGGTCAAGATCAGCATCTGGCAAAACCAGCATGTGGTTCTTAGCGCCACCAAGTGCCTGCGCGCGCTTGCCATGCTTGGTAGCAGTTTCGTAAACATATTGCGCAATCGGAGTTGACCCAACAAATGAAATGGCTTGAACATCTGGGTGTTCGAGCAGGCCATCAACCGATTCTTTGTCACCGTTTAGCACGGTGAACACGCCATCTGGCAAACCAGCCTCTTTGAGTAGCTCGGCCATCCATATTGCAGCCGATGGGTCTTTTTCTGACGGCTTCAAAATAACGGTGTTGCCGGCTGCCAGAGCAATTGGGTAGAACCACATTGGAACCATCGCCGGAAAGTTGAATGGGCTAATGACTCCCACCACACCGAGTGCCTGACGGGTCGAGTAAACATCAACCCCAGTCGATGCGTTCTCGCTGTAAAAACCTTTGAGCAGGTGCGGCATGCCAGTGGCAAACTCAACAACTTCGAGCCCACGTTGAATTTCACCGAGAGCATCGCTGACGACTTTGCCGTGCTCTGAAGTAATGATTTCTGCGAGCTCGCCCTTTTTGCGGTTCAGCAGCTCACGAAAGTTGAACATGATCGCCTGACGACGAGCCAGCGATAATTCACTCCACGGCCCAAATGCCGCCTTGGCCGAAGCAACTGCTGCTTGAATTTCGGCGGCGTTGGCAAGAGCTACGTGTTTGGTTACCTCACCAAGTGCCGGGTCGAATACCTCGGCTGTGCGACCAGACTTTGATGTAACAATTTGGCCGTCAATCCAGTGGCCAACTACTGGCAAATTATTCGACATTAGGTGCTTTCCTTAGAGCCAGCGGTCGGCCCGGTACTCGGCGTCAACCAAACGCACAGTGCCTGATCGACCGCGAATTACCATGCTTTGAGTTTTGATGATTGGACCTTTGTGCGACACCCCGCGAAGCAACTCACCATCAGTTACCCCGGTTGCAACAAAGAAAGTGTTTTCAGTGGCAACCAACTCGCCTGCCTCGTAAACGTGCCCCATTTTCAAACCGTTGGCTTCGCCGCGGGCTGCTTCTAGTTCGTCTTTAGGTTGCAAAATACCTTGGATGAATCCGCCGAGCCCTTTGATGGCACACGCGGTCACAATGCCCTCAGGGCTTCCGCCGGTGCCAACACAAATATCAATTCCTGAACCGTAACGGGCCGCCAGAATGCCACCGGCTACATCGCCATCGAGCAACATGCGAGTACCCGCGCCAACCTCGCGAATTTCTTGAATCAGACCCAGGTGTCGTGGTCGGTCAAGAACCGCAACCACAATATCGCTAACACTCTTGCCCTTGGCTTTTGCCAAACGCTTAATGTTCTCACCAATCGGCAAGCGAATGTCGAGAACACCAATGCCGTCAGCATCAGAAACTAGCTTGCTCATGTAGAAGACTGAAGACGCATCGAGCATTGCACCTCGGTCGGCAACGGCGATTACCGAAAGAGCATTTTGGCGGCCAGCGGCGGTCAAGCTCGTGCCATCGATAGGGTCAACTGCAATGTCACACTTTGGGCCATTGCCGTTGCCCACAATCTCACCATTGAACAACATAGGCGCATCGTCTTTTTCGCCCTCGCCAATGACAATTTGGCCTTCAAAGTTCACGGTGGTTAGAAATGCTCGCATGGCATCTACAGCCGCGCCGTCTGCGGCGTTTTTATCGCCTTTGCCAATGAATGGCACGGCACGAATCGCAGCCGCTTCAGTAGCTCGCACCAATTCCATAGCTAGGTTACGGTCGGGATGCAGTACTTGTAGCGCTTCATTGCTCATGCCATTAGCCTACTCAGGCGCGCTAGAGATTTGCGCCTAAAATCATGAGGCTCGCAGGCAACTCGTAGCATTGAGACATGAGCACGAAATTTGGTCTTAGCCAAGCGCAGGCGCAAGCAACTCTGACCAAAGATGGCCCAAATCAGGCCAAACCTGCCGCCAAGAATTCCAGACTCGCCCTGTTCATTCGGCAATTTGCCAGCCCAATTATTTTGGTTCTGATCGCCGCCACTATTACATCTATGTTTTTGGGTGACGTAATTGACGGCATTGTGATTTTGGCAATCATTATTCCCAGCGGTCTATTGAGTTTCTGGCAAGAAGACCGCGCATCGAAAACCATGAAACTCATGACTTCTCGTTTGCAGGTTCAGGTTCGCACCTGGCGCGATGGCAAAGTAATTGAGGTGCCCATCACCGAAATCGTGGTTGGCGATGTAGTCGAGCTTTCTGCGGGCGACATTGTTCCCGCCGATGCCAAGGTTTTATTGAGCTCAAATCTCGCAATGGATGAATCTGCCCTCACCGGTGAGTCGGTCACGATAGAGAAAACAGCAGGCACCGCCAACTTAAAAAACTCTCAACTTTTTTATGGCACACACGTTGCAAGCGGCTCAGCGACCGCGCAAATCACAGCGGCTGGTGCAAACACCGAATACGGTCAACTGATAACTGCGCTCGGCTCAAAACAAAGGCAAACCTCGTTCGAAAAAGGCACCACTGGTTTTGGAATGCTTTTGGTCAAAACAATGGTGATTCTGTGCTCGGTTCTGATCATCTTCAACTTGATTCTGCAGCGACCACTAATTGACTCATTGTTGTTTTCGCTAGCCCTGGCAGTAGGGCTCACCCCTCAATTGCTGCCAGCGATTGTCAGCGTTTCACTTGCGGCAGGCGCCCGAGCTCTTGCGAAAAACAAAGTACTGGTTAAGCGTCTAGACGCCATTGAAGACTTTGGCTCAATGGATGTCTTCTGTACTGATAAAACTGGCACGCTGACTTTCGGAGTCACCGAACTAACTTCAAGTCTTGATTTTGCAGGAAAGCCATCGAAGGGTGTTTATGACCTCGCTCTTCTAAATGCGAGCTTGCAGCAAGGCTTTGAGAGCCCACTAGATCAGCAGATAATTTCTCAAGCCACCAAGTTGCCCAGCCAAAAGGCTTTCGGAGAACTTGCCTACGACTTCAACCGCAAGAGACTAAGTGTTGGTGTAGCCCTTGAACAGCCGACCCTGATTTGCAAAGGCGCATTTAGCCTTTTGCTCGAAAACTGCACTTCGGTTCGAACTGGTAACGCAGTTGAGCCAATTGAGTATCACAAAAACGCACTTACCGAAATCTTTGAGACTCAAAGCAAACAGGGAAACCGCGTTTTGGCAGTGGCCAGCAAGACCCTCGATTCTGCTCGACCGCTTACCAAAGCCGACGAAACAGGTCTGACTTTCGAAGGCTTTTTGATATTTGCTGACCGTGTCAAACCAGATGCAGTGGCGGCGGTTGCCAAACTTCGCAACCAGGGAATCGACCTTTACCTAATCACCGGCGACAACGCACTCACCGCACAAGTGGTAGCCAGCGAGGTGCTAATTGAAAGCATTCGAGTGGTTACCGGCGAAATGCTCACCGCTACCAAGCCTGCTCAACTAGCAGCGCTAATTCAGGGTTGCCGAGTTTTTGCCGAGGTCAACCCGCTGCAAAAAGAACTCATTGTGAAGCTACTCAAAGAGCAAGGTCACACGGTTGGGTTCTTCGGCGATGGCATAAACGACAGCGCAGCGCTGAAGGCTGCTGATGTTGGAATCTCGGTAGATACCGCAGTTGATATCGCCAAGGAATCTGCGGCTATTGTGCTTCTCGAAAAAAGCCTCGACGTAATTTCACAAGGCGTAAGACTTGGGCGCTCTACGTTCTTGAACACCATGAAATATGTAAAGGTTGCCATAAGTGCCAGCTTCGGAAACATGTTTTCAATGGCGATCGCCGCTGTAGCTTTGCCGTTCTTGCCGCTACTTCCGTTGCAAATTTTGCTACTGAACTTTTTAACCGATTTCCCGGCGCTGGCAATCGCCAGCGACAACGTTGATGAAGTAGACCTCAAAAAACCTCACTCTTGGAATTTCAAAGAAATTCGCAGATTCATGATTGGCTTCGGGCTACTTAGTTCAATTTTTGACATTGCCACTTTTGTAATTCTGGTATTTGGTTTCAAAGCCGATGCCACTCTATTTAGAAGCACCTGGTTCGTTGAATCAAGCCTTACTGAGCTTTGCGTAATGTTGGTGCTACGAACTGCCCTGCCGTTCTATCGAAGCGCGCCCGG
>JBDLVP010000077.1:0-5335 GCA_039804705.1 Actinomycetota bacterium | reverse complement strand
GGTTTGAGGTTTCGGTGCCGAAGCCGTTACCAACACCCTTACGAGTGTCAGAGCCAACCAAAAGCATGTTGATTGGACCTTTGAAGTCTGCTGGCGCAACTGCATCTTTGCCGTCAGAGGTGAGCAAGGTGATGCTGCCCTTGTTGATGTCTCCAGTGATGGTGGTGGCGGCGAAAATTGCGACTACAACGGCTGCTCCGGCAACTACTCCGACAGCACGAAGCAACCCTGAACCAAGTTTCCCTAAGCGTGATTGGCGAGCAACTTTAGCGTGGCGAGCATTAGCTGGCTTTACTGCCGGCTGCTTCGCTTGCTTTGAATCTAACTTCGTCAATGCGCATCCTTGTTTCAAAAAGGCCGCCAAAGGCAGCAACTCAATTCTAGAAAGTTGCGCCCCGTTGACAACAAATCCCCAGTAAATCCACAGGAAAGAAAATGGCGGAGGCCGTGGGATTCGAACCCACGAAGGCTTGCACCTCACTGGTTTTCAAGACCAGCTCCATCGGCCGCTCGGACAGGCCTCCGCGAACAAGTTTACAGGTTTTCGCGCGTGAAGAGAATTCCTTCGAAGCATTGCAGCACTCGGGCCACGCCATCTTCTTCAACACTTGAGGTCACAGCACTGGCTGAATGCTTGGTTTCATCGGCTGCTTGGCCCATTGCAAAGGCTAATCCGCCGCCAGATTTGGCCCATTCAAACATTGGAATATCGTTTCGGCCATCGCCGATTGTGATCACTTGTTCAGGGCGAATGTTGTGCATGCGGCGCATTTTCTCGAGCGCGCTGCCCTTGGTCACACCCTGAGGTGCAATGTCGAGCCAGGCGGTGTAACCAATCGAGTAGCTCACTGAGTGCAAACCGACCTGCTCAATTACCGACAGAAACTCGCCAACATTGTGCTCTGGTGAGAGCACCACAACGCGGCTTACCGGCTGGTGCATGAGTTCATCGAGCGGGGTTTCAAAGTTCTGGTTGCCCAGGGCGAAGGCTGGGAATGGTCGATGAAAGCGATAGGTGCCGTCAATGTCTTCAACCGCAAAATGAGCATTCGGCAGTTTGTCTACTAGCTGCGTCAAAATCGGCTTCGGGTCGAAAGTCACAATGTCAGTTGGTCGATAACCAATGTGATCTTGTGGGTCGATCTCAATGGTGACTGCGCCATTTGAGCAAACAGCGTGACCAACTTGGATGCCCACATCAACGACAACCGGAATTGCGTTGGCTGCGCTGCGGCCAGTGGCCAAAATAATTTCATGACCGAGTTCGCGAACGCGGGCTACTTCTTTGGTTACCGCTTCAGATAAAAAGCCGTCGTCGTGAACCAGCGTGCCATCAATGTCAATGGCAATGAGCCAGCGCTCATCGCCAGTGGCTTTTTGGCTCGAAGTCATTCGGTGCTTAGGCCTTAGGGCTAATGCGTTCGATGCCACCGAGGTAAGGGCGAAGTGCTGCCGGAATTGCAACTGAGCCGTCTGCCTGCTGGTGGTTCTCAAGAATCGCAACCAACCAGCGAGTGGTAGCCAACGTGCCGTTCAAGGTTGCCAAGGTTGCAGTCTTGCCGTCTTCTTTGCGGTAACGCATGTTTAGGCGGCGGGCCTGGTAGGTGGTGCAGTTAGAGGTTGAGGTTAGCTCGCGGTAAGTCTGCTGAGAAGGAACCCATGCCTCAGCATCGAACTTGCGGGCAGCGCTTGAACCGAGGTCTCCTGCTGCGGTGTCAATCACTCGGTAAGGTAATTCGCACTTCTGAAGCATTTGCTCTTGCCATGCCAAAAGCCTGGCATGCTCGGCTTCGGCGTCTTCAGGCTTTGCGTAAACAAACATCTCAAGCTTGTTGAACTGGTGAACGCGCAAGATTCCGCGGGTGTCTTTACCGTGTGATCCGGCTTCGCGTCGGTAACAGGTCGACCATCCGGCGTAGCGGGTTGGCTCGTCGCCAATTTCAACGATTTCGTCGCGGTGGTAACCGGCTAGCGCTACTTCGCTTGTGCCGGTCAGGTAAAGGTCATCGGCAGGCAGGTAGTAAATCTCGTCGGCGTGCTCACCCAAGAAGCCGGTGCCTGCCATAATTTCTGGGCGAACCAAGGTAGGGGTGATTAACGCGGTGAAGCCTGCGTTGGCCGCTTGGTCAAGAGCCAGACTCATCAGCGCTAGCTCGAGGCGTGCGCCCCATCCTTTTAGAAAGTAGAAACGCGAGCCAGAGATTTTGGTTCCGCGCTCGATGTCAATAATGTCGAGCGACTCGCCCAAGGCAACATGGTCTTGAACTTCGAAGGCGAAATCTGGTTTGGTGCCAACTTCGCGAAGCACAACGTAGTCATCTTCGCCACCAGCTGGAACGCCATCGATAACAACGTTCTCGATCTTCCAGATCAAAGTGTCAAGCAGTGCCTGAGCTTCGCTTGCGGCAGTCTCAGCTGCCTTCACGTTTGCCGAAAGAGTCTGTGCCTGTGCTACCAGCGCGGCTTTTTCTTCTTTAGGGGCAGCAGCAACCTGCTTGCCAAAAGCGTTTTGCTCGGCGCGCAACAACTCGAACTGGGCAAGGGCTTTGCGCCAGTTGGCATCGGCGGTAACTGCTTGGTCAACCAAGGTTTCATCAGCTTGACGAGCTCGCTGAGATCTCTTGATGGCTTCAGGGTTTTCGCGTAGAAGATTCAGGTCAATCACGGGTTTAAGCCTAACTAAGTAATCTAAAGGTGTGAGCAGATTAAGCGCTAGACGTTTGGGGGCGCGGTCAATAGACCAGCGGCTAGCAGTCATCTATCACCCGCAGAAGGCTGACCTTCGTCGTTTGCGCCTTGCGGTAGAGCGAACTTTGCTCGAAAGTGGCGAGTCTTGGGGGCCAACAATTTGGCTTGAAACCAGTGAAGTTGACCAGGGCAGTGAGCAAGCCAGGCTAGCTATCGACAATGGTGCTACCCAACTTTTGGTAGTTGGTGGTGACGGCACACTGCGAAGCGTTTTCGAAGGCTCGATTGATCAGTTCACGCCAAATGGTTCCCCGATCACACTGGGCCTGGTTCCGGCCGGCACCGGAAACATTTTGGCCCGCAACCTGAATCTGCCGCTGCTGAATTTGCAAAACCTGGTTCGCCGCGGAATTTTGGGCGAAACCACTGCTCTCGATGGCGCACGTGCCATTTTGACCTACCCAAAAGGTGAAACGTCGCAACACGTATTCACCATGATGGCCGGCGTTGGGCTTGATGCCAGCATTGTTGAAAATGCCGACCCTAAGTTGAAATCTCGCATCGGATGGCTCGCCTACTTTGACGCTGGAATTAAGGCGTTGCCACTTAAATACGAACTGCTTGAAATCAGAGTCGATGACAAGCCTGTGATTCACAAACGCGTATTGACCCTGCTCGTGGGAAACGTTGGTCTCTTGCCAATGAAGATGGCCGTTATGCCGGCAGCCAAACTTGACGATGGCCTGCTCGACGTTGCCGCGATTGCCCCGCGCAGATTTTGGCACTGGGCGCACCTTTGGTCACGAATAACTTTTGAGTCTTGGATTCTGGGTAGTTCCAGCACCGGTCGATGGCTGCTTGAAAACACCAAAGACATCAAGACGCTTGAAAACCTTAGCGGTCGAGTAATTGATATTTCAGTTGAGCGACCAGTTCAGGTTCAGATTGATGGTGACTCTTTCGGACAGGTAACCCACATGCGTTTTGAAGTTCTTGAAAAGAAGCTTCACCTGCGCTTTTAGCGTTTGGTTTGCTGGGCTGCTACTTTCCTGAGCGCAGCTTTTTCAACCAAGCATCTGATTCGATGAACTCGCTGTTTGAGTTGTTCCCGTTTGGCTTGGTTTGCTGCTTGTCGGCACGAGGGTATGAACCCAAGAAAATCACCTTTGGGCTGAATCGGTGCAAGCCGGCGAGCGCTTCGCCAACTGCTTCGTCAGAAATGTGCCCCTCGGCATCTACGTTGAATCGGTAACGGCCAAGGCGATCGCCAATTGGGCGTGATTCGATTCGAGTCAAGTTGATGCCACGAACTGCGAATTGCTCAAGCATTTCAAGCAGGGTTCCTGGGCGATCAGTTGGCAGCTCAACGATGATTGAAGTTTTGTCGGCACCAGTGACTTTTGGCGCTGGGCCTGGCTTGCCAACCAAAATGAATCGCGTTTGGGCGTGTTTATTGTCGGCAATATTTTTTGCCAGAACTTTGACCTTGTAGTGGTCTGTGATGTTCGGGGTTGAGATAGCAGCATCGGCTAGGTCGTTTTCAAGAAGTTGAGCTGCAGCTGCCGCATTCGAAGTTGCTGGCAGGTGGTTGTGCTTGCCCAGGTTTGACTTGAGCCAACCGCGAACCTGACCGTAAGCCACCGGATGAGCCGCAATGGTTTTAATCTCACTGAGTTTGATTCCAGTTCGAGCAACCAAATAGAAGTTAACCGGCACCACGTATTCGCCATAAATGCGAAGCCCCTCGGTGTTGGCAAGAGCATCAAGAGTGGCGCTAACGCCGCCTTCAACCGACGACTCCACCGGAACCACCGCACGGTAAGCCTTACCGCTGATTACGTCGCTCAGTGCTTCATCCACTGAATTTGCGGCATTCCAAACTGCGCCTTTGGCCTCAGTTACCTGAGCCAGGGCCAATTCGGTGAACGTGCCAAGCGGCCCAAGGAACGAGTAGACCTTGGCTTTGGCTGATTTCTTTGCCGAAGTGTTATCTGCGCGGGGTGACATACATAAAGGTTAACTGCGAAAATGAAAAAGTGAGCGAGCGAGCAGGGCAGAAAGCCCAAAAAACTGATCTGATCAATATCGAAAAATTGATCGACGCCTATTACAGCGTGAAGCCTGATGTAAACACGGCCGAGCAAAAGGTGGCCTTCGGAACCTCTGGTCACCGTGGTAACGCACTCGATGGTTCTTTCAATGAGAACCACATTCTGGCAATCACGCAGGCGATTGTTGAATACCGAGCGAGCCAAAACATTCACGGGCCTATCTATGTTGGCAAAGACACTCACGCGCTCTCTGGCCCAGCCGAACAAACCGCTCTCGAGGTTCTAGCAGGCAACGGGGTTGCCTCACTGGTTGATAACCATGGCCGTTTCACACCCACACCGGCAGTCTCAGTTGCCATCATCAATCACAACCTGCACAAAGCCGAGGGCGACCCATCGGCTGCTGACGGTCTAGTTATTACCCCTAGCCACAACCCGCCTGGCGATGGCGGTTTCAAATACAACCCGCCTCACGGTGGACCAGCAGATTCTGATGCCACCAACTGGATTGCCAAGCGAGCCAACGAAATCATTTTGGGTGACCTGCGCGAAGTTCGCAGAGCCAACCCAAACGCTCACCCGTTTGATTTCAAGGG
>JBDLVP010000076.1:0-10153 GCA_039804705.1 Actinomycetota bacterium | reverse complement strand
TGAGGCATGACTTCAAACTCAGGTATTGAAAAAGGGCACTTCGACAACGCTGTTCGCCCACAAGATGACTTCTTCAGACATGTGAATGGTGGGTGGCTGAATTCCGCTTCGATTCCAGACGATAAGTCTTTCTACGGATCGTTTTATCAGCTAGCCGATAACAGCGAAGCCGCAGTTAAAGAAATCTTGGATGAAGCTGCCGCAAACCCGAAGCCAGGTGTGAGCCAACAAATTGGTGACCTGTATTCATCTTTTCTAGATGAAGCTCGAATCAATGAACTCGGGGCTGCACCTATCGAACACGATCTTCGACGAATTGCAAACCTTGAGACTATTGACCAAGCAACTGAACTTCTTGGCGAATACGAGCGTGCCGGAATCGCCGGCATTTTTGGTTTCTATGTAGAACCAGACCCAGGTAACCCTGAGCGCTACCTATTGAACCTGATGCAAGCCGGACTAGGTTTGCCTGACGAGGCTTATTACCGCGAACCAAAGCACGCCGAGATTCTCGATGCTTACCGACCACACGTTGCCCAAATGCTGCAGCTAGCTGGTTTCGAACCACATGATGCCGACTTAGCAGCAACTAAAATCGTTGCCTTTGAAACCGCACTTGCTTCAAAGCACTGGAACGTGGTTGATTCTCGTGATGCCCACAAAACTTACAACCTCACCACTCGCGAAGAACTTCAAAAGCTAACCCCAACTTTTGACTGGAACCTTTGGCTTGCTGGTTCAAAGGTCGACGCCAAAGTTTTGGCTGAAACCGTGGTTCAAATGCCTTCGTTCTTCGAAGGTCTTGCCAGCGTTTACAACCAAGGCGACCTAGAAGTTGTGAAGCTTTGGTTGGCATGGCAGGTAGTGCGTTCAAGCGCCTCTTACCTAAGCGATGAATTCGTAGACGAGCGCTTTGCGTTCTATGGAACCAAACTCAGTGGAACCCCAACCAACCGTGCCCGTTGGAAGCGCGCAGTCACTTTGGTTGAGGGCGGCCTTGGTGAAGCAGTTGGCCAGATTTACGTTGAGAAGCATTTCCCGCCAGCGGCAAAAGAACGCATGGATGAACTCGTGGAATACCTGATTCAGGCATACCGCGAAAGCATTCTTCAACTCGACTGGATGAGCGAAGAGACCAAGGCCAAGGCGCTGGTAAAGCTCTCGAAGTTCACCCCAAAGATCGGCTACCCAGCGAAGTTCAAAGATTACTCAAGCATTGCGATTCGCCGTGATGACTTGGTGAGCAACGTTCGCCACATTTCTGCATTCGTGTTGAACACCGAAATGTCAAAAATCGGAAAGCCGATCGATCGCGATGAGTGGTTTATGACCCCTCAGACTGTGAACGCCTATTACTACCCGAACTACAACGAAATCGCTTTCCCAGCAGCTATTTTGCAGCCGCCGTTCTTCTTCTTGAACGCCGATGACGCCGCTAACTTCGGCGCGATCGGTTCGGTAATTGGTCACGAAATCGGTCACGGCTTTGACGACCAAGGCTCAAAGTTCGACGGCGACGGAGCACTTATTTCATGGTGGACCGACGCTGACCAAAAGGCATTCGATGAGCGAGCTAAAAAGCTAATCGACCAGTTCTCAGCCCTTAGCCCGAAGCAGCTAGATGAAAACCACAAGGTAAATGGTGAGCTCACCATCGGTGAAAACATTGGCGACCTTGGCGGCATGATGATTGCTTTCCGTGCATACCAAATCAGCCTCAAAGGCAAGCAACCAGATGTAATCGATAGCATGAGCGCTGCCGAACGTTTCTTCTATGCATTTGCAGCCGGCGAAAGAGGCAAGGGTCGCGACGAAGCTGTAATTCAGCGACTAGCAACCGACCCACACTCACCACCAGAGTTCCGCGTGAACCAGGTTGTTCGCAACTTCGATGCATTCCACGAAACCTTCAACGTACAACCAGGTGACGCCATGTACTTAGCCCCTGAAGACCGCGTAAAGATCTGGTAATTCATGAATCTTTGGTTGCGCCTGCTTTGGTCCTATCTGTCTTTCCGCAGTCGACCAAAGTTGCAAATGAACTCGGTTTCTTCGCGTGATTTCAAAGTTTGGCCTAGCGACCTAGACATTTTCAATCACATGAACAACGGGCGCTTTGTTTCCTTGCTCGACCTTGGTCGATTCGATTGGCTGCTTCGCGCTGGCTTCTGGAAACAAATTCGCAAGCTCAATTGGTACCCGGTGGTCGTTGCCGAAACTATCACCTTTAGAAAATCTCTTGCACCGTGGATGGCCTTCACAATGGAGACCGCCATTATCGGCTGGGATGCCGAGGCGTTTTTTATTGAACAGCGCTTTGTAGTCGGCGGCGAGATTTATGCCAAAGCAATCGTCAAAGTTCGATACCTGGTTAGCCCTCGAGGCATTCTTACTCCGCAAGAGGTAATCGAAGCCTTAGGCGGCTGGAACGGCAACATTCCAACTTTGCCTGAGTGGGTCAACCATTGGAACGAAGCCACCCGATTGCCTAAAGGTAAAGAGCCAGCGCCTTCAGTTTGGGCTGGCGAATAGCTGCTCAAAGCCTTCAGTTGCCTGCAGGTTTCCATCTGGAAGCTGCAACAGAATCTGCACTTGGTTTTCAGAGTGGCTTTGGTTGTAGGCATTCAAAATTTGTACTGCACGAAGGCCCATGGCAAAGGCGGCCGTTGCCCACACATCGGCGGTAACTAAGTCTTTGGCTACCGCTGTTACCTGAAGCAAGCCATTGGCAGGTCTTTCAGGTGACTTTGGGTTCCAAATGTGGTAACCGCGTTCTGCGCTGCCGCTGTTTGCAACACCGCGAAACTCTGTGCCAGCAAGATCAAGAACAGTCAATATTCCAAAGTCATCAGCTGCAATTGAAACCGGCTTCGCGATTCCGACTCTCCAGTCGATAGGCTCGCTGGCTTTTTCGGAGATCAAGATATCTCCGCCGGCATTCAACGTAAAATCGGAAACTGAAGCCTCAAGTAATACGTTGGCAGCTTTTTGAGCTGCCCAAGTTTTCACCAAACCAGACGGGTCAAATGTGTGCTGCGGGGTGAACGCACTAAACCAGCCATCGGTTTGTTTCTCCCAGTGCTCGCAGGCATCCCATATTTCAGAAACTACTGGCGGGCACTTAGCCACCGTGGTTTCTCCTCTAGCTAACTGGCTAAGTGCGCTCTCTGGTTTATAGAGGCTGAAAATTCGATCGGCGGTGTGAAGTTCGGCGCAAGCTGTTTGAACCAGCTGTTCGAGAAAGGCAGCTTCGTGATTGCCGCGAATGTTGAACACAAAAGCGGTTCCCATGCAGTACTCAACGTGCTGCCATGGAGTGGTCAAGTTAGCCAATTTTTGAAAGTGCAGAGTCGAGTGCCTGTTTGAATGCATCGGTGGTAAAAGTTGCTCCGCTGATATTGCCGAAGTTGGTTCCGTTAGCGCTGAGAGCAGCTTTCACCAGCATTGGGTAGGCAGCGGCACGACCATTGGTCGCGTCAGATTGAATCATGTGAACTGCGGTTAGTTTTGAACCACTTTTAATAGCCTCAACCTGAACATTTCCGTAACGGTACGAGATTGTGGCAGACATTCCCTTTTTCACCGTTGAAGTTGCAGTTGTCGAGCTCGAAGAAGGAGCCGGCGTCGACCCAGAAGTGGCAGCGGCGGTTGCGGTTGGGTTTGGAGTTGCAGTTAGACCAAGTAGTCCACCCTGGTCGTGGGTAAGTTGGTTGGTCAGCAAAACGCCACCAATAATGCTGCTGGCAACAATCACTGTGTTGCCGAGAGCCATGCGTGCTTTGCGATCCATTTAAAACTTTCCGAGGGCTGAGTCTAGAGCTGCCTTGAACGCATCGGTTGTGTAGGTAGCCCCACCGATGTTACCGAAACCTGAGCCGTTTGCAGATTTGGCGTAAGAGATAAGGTCAGGGAATACCGCACCGCGACCGTTGGTGGCTTCGGCTGTAAGCATCTTGATTTTGGTAATTTGAGTGCCTGATTTGGTCACCGAAAGTTGAACGCTGCCGTACTTATAACTTACGGTTTTGCTCGTCTTGGTAGCGCTTGAGCCGTTTGAAGCTTTTTTTACTGTTTTTTTGGCGGCAGCTTTCTTGGAACTTGCCTTCTTGACTGTCGGCTTTTTTACTGAAGTCTTTTTTACGGTTGTTGCTGCAGCTGCAGTTTGGGTTGGTGCGGCAGTTGCAACTGGCGCAGACGACGGAGCAGCCATGTCAGTGTTAAGAAGACCCGAGTTGCTAGCATTAGCCGCACCGATTGCATAGCTAACGCTGATTACTCCAAGCCCAAGGGCTGCTACGAGATTTTGAGTGTGTTTTCTCACCAGGCAAACTCCTCTGCGTGAATTTGGTTCTCTGGGGTGCCAGATTTTCTAAGGCTTCGAACTACGGTGTGGGTCCAAGCTGCCGGGCCACAAATGTAAACATCACTCTCAGATACCCACGGGGTGATCTGGCTAAGGCGAGCGTGATCTGGGCGGTTGGTGCCGTCATCTGGCATCCATGAATTTGCGTTTCCGCGCTTTCCTTCTAGTAAGTGAAAGCCAAAGCCTCGGCGGCGGCACAACTCTGCAAGCTCAGCTGCTAAAGGCGCATCGGCTTCGGTACGAACTCGATAGATAACGTCGATGTCACCCGGGCGAGCTGCCATTGACTCAGCAAGCGAGCGAATTGGAGGGGCGCCAATTCCGGCTGCAATCAAAGTAACGCGCTCGCGAGTTCTGCGGTCTTCAGTGAATACGCCGTAAGGGCCTTCAAGAATCACTGGGGTTCCAGGTTTGATGTTCTGAAGTAGTGCGGTGTCGTCGCCGCGGTTTCCCACAGTAAAACGAACGAAGCTTGAGTTAGGCGCTGCTGAAATCGAGAAAGGGTGTGCTCGCCACCATTCGCGGGCAGTTAGCACCCGCAAGATGTAGAACTGGCCAGCCTTTACGCCTAGTTTTTGAAAGTTACGACCGGTTAGGTAGATCGAAGTTGAGTCGTGTGACTCGCGGTTGATCGCCTGCACCTTGAATCTGAAGTAAAGCGATTCGAAGATCGGAGCCAAGACTCTAAAGCCGATGATGTTTAGGGCAACGAATAGGTAGAGGGAAACCCAGAACAACGTTTGAAGTGGTTTGCCTGCAATATCGGCACCGGTTGAGAACTGGTGAGGAACAGCAAGCAACACTGCTGCGTAGCTCATTAGGTGAACGATGTACCAAGCCTCGTAGCTGAGTTTGCGACGAGCAAAGTTCAGTGAGGTCACAACCACCAAGATCATTAGAACTAGAGATGCGGTGGCAATTAGCATGTCTTGAACTTTGAAAATAAGTTCGAGCAGTGCCGCAATGATGGTCTTGCCGTCGGTCATCACATAGTTGATGGCTGACGCTAGAAAGTGGGCAATGACTAGGTAGAGAACTGGCTTACCCAGTTTCTTGTGAGTCAAGGTTGCTCGGTCGTGACCATAAAGGCGGTCGATCCAAGGAACTCGAGCAATCAACAGCATGTGAATCAAAAGCAGGTCGGTTGCAAGAAGTGCAGTTAAGCGACCAACTGAGTTCCATAGGGTAGCTGGGTCGGTGATGCCCTCAACGCCGCCGTCAATTAGGAACATGGCGGTCACAAATACCAAGGTTGCCCAAGCGAAAGACTCGATTAGGTCTTGGGTGCGCTTAATTCGAATTAGTTTGCGCTGGCCAAGACGAACCCGTTTGTTAGGTTCCACGAATCGCATCTGTGAAGTCATGTCTTTAGACTGCCCAGCCAACTTGGGAGTTTCCTGAGAGCCTGCTGTGCGTAAGGTTAGAAAAAAGTCACTCGTTTGAATCACAAACGAAACAACTCGGCAACAACCAAAATCTACGCTCTAGTTATGGCAGACCTATTTGAACGCTACCCAGTTGCAGGCTTGTTTGCCCGCGGACTAAAGAAAAACCAAAAGCTAGAAGCATTTGATGAAATGTTTGCCAGTAAAGGCAAAGTTCGAGCAACATATCATCAGCTTTTTGAAGCGCTCACCGAAATGACTCAGTCAGATTTGGTTGGACGAACAGAAGCCCTTGCCGATTCATATCTTGCTCAAGGTGTCACCTTCGACTTCGCTGGCGAGGAGCGCCCATTTCCTTTAGATGCAGTTCCGCGAGTAATCGACAGAACCGAGTGGAATGTTCTCGAGGCTGGAATTTCACAGCGGGTGAGAGCTCTTGAGGCTTTCTTAGCCGATGTTTATGGCGGTCAAACCGCAGTAAAAGACGGAATAGTGCCTGCATCCCTGATTGCCAGTTCTGCCCACTTTCATCGCTCGGCGGTTGGTATAGATCCTGCCAACGGAGTTCGAATTCAAGTTTCTGGAATAGATCTAATCAGAGACGAGCGAGGCGAGTGGCGAGTACTTGAAGACAACGTTCGAGTGCCGTCAGGAGTTAGCTATGTGATTTCAAACCGACGAGTGATGGCGCAAACTTTGCCGGAGCTTTTTCAAAAAATGCGCATCATGTCGGTTGCCGATTACCCAAACAAACTATTAGCAGCTCTTCGAGCCTCAGCCCCCGCAGGAGTGAGTGATCCGGTGATTGTGGTTTTGACCCCTGGGGTTTATAACTCGGCTTACTTTGAGCACACTTTATTGGCGCGACTAATGGGCATCGAATTAGTCGAAGGTCGAGACCTTTTTTGCACGGGCGGAAAAGTCTTCATGAGAACTACATCTGGACCAAGACGCGTGGATGTAATTTATCGACGGGTTGACGACGAGTTTCTTGACCCGCTTACTTTTAGAGCAGACTCTGTTCTGGGGCCGCCAGGTCTTATGAATGCCGCGCGTGCGGGGAAAGTAACTTTGGCAAACGCGGTCGGAAACGGAGTAGCCGATGACAAATTGGTTTACACGTATCTTCCTGATTTGATTCACTACTACTTGGGGGAAGCCCCGCTAATAAAGAATGTTGATACTTGGCGCCTAGAAGAGCCGGAAAGCCTTGTTGAGGTTCTGGATCGCTTAGACGAACTGGTGGTTAAGCCAGTAGACGGATCTGGCGGCAAAGGTCTTGTGGTTGGGCCAGCCGCAAGCAAAACCGAGCTGGCTGACTTGCGAAAGCGTTTGATAAAAGACCCACGAGGATGGATTGCCCAACCGGTAGTTCAGTTGTCAACGATTCCAACACTCGTGGCTGACGGTCTAAAACCGCGTCACGCTGACCTTCGACCATTTGCGGTAAATGACGGTAAAAGCGTTTGGGTACTGCCGGGTGGCCTAACCAGAGTGGCGCTTGCTGAAGGCCAACTTGTCGTGAATTCCTCACAAGGCGGGGGCTCAAAAGACACTTGGGTAGTGGGAAGCGACAAGATTTCTACTCGAAATTACATGAACACTAATAGCACCGTTAGTGCAATAGTTGCCGGTCAAACCTCGGCAGATTCAGGCTTTGTGCCGCAAGTAAGTGTGCAAAAAGTGACTGGTTACAAAGAGCAACAGCAACAGCAGCAACAAACTCAAGTCGAGGGTGGCAAACCAGGAGTGAAACAAAATGCTTAGTCGAATTGCAGAGTCATTATTTTGGATTGGCCGATACATTGAGCGCGCAGATGGAACAGCGCGACTGCTCGACGTGCATTTGCAGCTCTTGCTAGAAGACCCTTGGGTCGAAGAAGACCAAGCTTGTCGCTCGCTTTTGAACGTAATTGGTTCAAGCTCGAATCCAGAAGAATTGCTCAACCGTCAGACGCTAATGAATATTTTGAGCGTTGACAGAAATGAGTCGAGTTCTATCGCCGCTTCTTTGAATCAAGCTCGTGAAAATGGCAGAAGAGTTCGTGAGGTAATTTCGACTGAACTTTGGGAATGCTTAAACACCACCCGGTCAAGAATGCCGAGAAAAGTAGCCCTTGATCGAGCACATGACTTCTTTGGTTGGGTTCGCGAGCGAACCGCTCTTGCAGTCGGAATCGTTGAGAGCTCGTCAAGCCGAGATGAAGCCTGGACTTTCTTCACGCTCGGTCGAAGTCTAGAGCGAGTAGATATGACTGCTCGTCTTCTGGCAACGAGCGAACTTACCGAAGCCAGCGGCCCATCATGGACGACGATTCTTCGAAGCTGCGGTGCCTATGAAGCGTATTTGCGAACTTATCGAGGTGTTCCTTCTGCAACCAATGCGGCTGAATTTTTACTGCTAGATCGCATCTTCCCTCGTTCCGTGACATTTGCCTTGGCGCGCGCTGAAAAGTGCCTCACTGACTTAGCGCCAACTTCAGATCGTGTAGGTATTTCGGAACAAGCACTTAAGCAGCTGGCTCAGGTACGAAGCAACCTTGAATTTCGTTCAGCGCCAGAAATTCTCGCCAACCTCAGTAGCGAGATGCTTCAGCTTCAAAAGAATGTTAATGAAGTTTCTGAACTAGTTCGGGATCGGTATTTCCCGCTAAACAACATGCCAACCTGGGTGGGTGAAGCATCGTGAAGCGATATCGAATTCACCACATCACTGGATTCAAATACAGCGAGCTAGCCACGGCAAGTTACAACGAGATTCGCATGCTGCCTTCAAGGGAAGACAATCAAATTGTCTTGTCATCACAAATCGAGATTCAACCAAATGCTCCTCACCAAGAATTCACAGATTTTTTCAATACCCGGGTAGTTGCATTTGACGTGCTTGAGGAACATCACGAATTGAATATCTCCGCATCAAATCTTGTTGAGGTTCGAAATCGCACCACCGATGCTCTCGAAATTTCCTGGGAACAAGTTAGCACTGAGATTGAAACCAGCATTATGTTGACCGACGCTGTGACCCAAACCAAGAGAACTCACATTCCAAACGATCTAGCCAAATTTGCACAAAAACAGGCTGAAACATTGTCTATTGATGAGTCTGCTCTAGAGATTTTTCGTTACATACACAGTCGAATGAGCTACTTGCCAGGTCAGACAGGGGTGCACACTGTCGCTGCAGAATCTTGGGCAATGAAGGCAGGAGTCTGTCAAGACTTCGCCCACCTCGCAATCGGGGCTCTAAGAGCCATAGGCATTCCATCCAGATATGTGAGTGGATACCTACACCCTGAATTGGACCCGAAACTGGGGGTTACGGTTGTCGGAGAATCACACGCTTGGGTCGAGTGGTTCTCTGGTGATTGGAAGGCATATGACCCCACCAATGATGTGCATGTTCAAGACAGGCACATTTCAGTTGCACGAGGGCGAGACTATGAAGATGTCGCGCCACTGCGAGGAGTATTTGCAGGTAAGGGTGTAAGCGAGCTCTTCGTGTCAGTTGAAATTACACGCGAGGCATAATCGCGCTAATCTGAGCGCATGACCCAACTACCTCTTATGCGCAGCTTCAAAGACCAACATGGCGTTGAGACTTTCTATTACGAGTGGCCAGCTGCTAAACCTAAAGCTGTTCTTCAGCTTGTTCACGGAATGGGCGATCACTCGCTTCGATATCAAGAACTCGCTGCAGCTTTGAACCGAGTTGGAATAAGCGTTTACGCAAACGATCACCGCGGACACGGAGCCACTGGTCAAACACAACTTGCTCTTGGCGAAATCAGCGGAATGGGCCACTTGGGTGTCGGCGGTATGAAAGCTGTTTACGAAGCCGAATACCTATTCACTCAAATCATTCGCAGAGAAAACGTTGGATTGCCTTTGGTATTGCTTGGGCACTCTTGGGGCTCATTTATTGCTCAGCACTTGCTCGCTAAGCATCCATCAGATTTCAAAGCTGTTATTTTGACCGGAACTTCGCTGATGTTGCCTGGTTACTTGGGTTCGGGTGACTTCAACGCAAAGTTTGCCGAGACCCCGAATGCCACCGGTTACGAGTGGTTGAGTCGTGACCCTCAGGTAGCCAAAGACTTCGAAGCCGACCCACTGACTTTCTATGCCGATGCGTTCAAGGTGTTTGGGCTTGCCAATACCTTACAAATTGCTGGTCTTCCGAGTCGAAAAACCCCAAGTGATTTGCCAATTCTGATTCAAATCGGAAGCGAAGACCCAGTCGGCGGCGAAAAGAGTGCTGCCGCTCTATTGAAGGCTTACCGCAGAGCTGGAGTAGTCGATGTTGAGCTGATTGTTTATCACGGAGCTCGCCACGAGATCTTCAACGAAACCAATAAAGACGAAGTAACCGCCGACACCCTGAACTGGCTCAAGAGCGTGTTGCCTT
>JBDLVP010000075.1:0-3879 GCA_039804705.1 Actinomycetota bacterium | reverse complement strand
GCACCCGAGCCGCATTGAACTGCAGGTCAAGAATCTTCAGAAGAACCCGAAGCGGGTAGCAAATATTTCTTTGTCTACCAGGCTTACCGATCGACTCGAGGCAGTTGAATCAAACCGCCGTCTACGAATTGGCATTTGCGAGCCGGCACTTATGTTTAGGCGTGAATTGGTTCGCGACAAAATTGGCTACTTCGACAATGTTCGAAAAGGTGGTGACTCAGAGTTCCGTAAACGCCTGATGAAAGCATTCGACCAAGATTGCGTTGTAGTGCACCCATTCAAGGCTCTAACCATTCAACGTGCCGACAACGGCGGGCTAACTCAGGGCGAGCTTGGTTACCGATGGATTGCCGAGTTCAGATTGGTCTATCGAGACAGCTATCTTTACTGGCAGCGAACTGCGGGTAAAGCCCAGGGCTATCGAGTAAGCAGTGATGAACAGCCGCACTTTTATTCGCCTAGACAAAGCCGCATGGGCTCGGCTCAGGCAAGATCGCTTCGTGAGTTCGATGTAGTTTTTGGTGTGAACCTTCGTGATTCAAAGAACGTTCCAGTGGCAGTTGCTGCAATTGAGGCTGCAGCCAAGCTTGGCAAATCAGTGGGTATTTTGCAGTTGAACAATCTGTACCCGCTGAAGCAGCCATCGCTGATTGCCGGAAAAGCCATTCAGTTGCTAAATGACAATAAGGCTGAAATGGTCTTCGCACAAGATGAAATTGTGGCGCGCAGATTCGAACTGCTTGCACCAAGCGCCTGGTTACTTGGTTCAAGTGGCCAGCCATTTGACTGGCAGATATCAGAAACCTCGGTCATTGCCACTGACAAAGCCAGTGAGGCATTCATTGCCACGGGGCAGTTTCTATCAGAAGAACTTGAGCAAAGTGTAAAGAACGCTTTTAGACGCTAGCGCTTGTGATTGGTTAGCAAGCCAACCCAGAAACCTGCACCCCACCAAAGGTGCATGGTTGGCAATGTGATCACTAAGAATGTGCGAGCGCTCAACGGCAACTTAGAAGCAGAAACTGCTACCAGCGCGATTGCTCCCACATAGGCCGCCAGCGGAATCAGCGCCCAAGTAAAACCAGCAAATGCCAAAACTAAACCTGCCACCCAAGCCAAAACCAAAACAGGCGGAGCAAAGTAACGAAGGCTTGCTGTTTTAGGCGATCTGCGAGTTAGTTCACCTCGCCAAATGCCGGTGTCAAAGAACTGACGGGCAAGTTTGCTCCAGGAAGATCTTGGAAAATACTGAACGTCGAGTCTTGGGTCGAACCAAACGACTTTGCCGCTTTGACGCAATCGCAAATTTAGTTCCCAGTCTTGGCCTCGAACTACATTTTCGTCGAAGCCGCCGACCTCAAGCAACGCCTTGCGATCGAACACACCTAGGTAAACCGAATCTGAAGGGCCGGCCTGACCACCAACGTGAAATGTTCCGCCGCCCAAGCCAAATCGACTTGTGTAAGCCCAAGCTACTGACTTCTGAAATGGCTTCTCGCCAATAGCACGCATTACTCCGCCGACGTTCGCGGCCTTGGTTTCGCTCAAAATCTCAACTGCAAGTGCCGTGTAGTTCGAACTCAATACGCTGTGGGCATCGACTCGAACGATTACGTCAGAGGTTGCTTTTGCAATTGCTAAGTTCAAACCAGCCGATGTTCCGCCGGTTGGGTTCTCAACCAAAATCACTTTGAATTCTGAAGCTAGTTCAGCGGCAATCTTGTTCGTGTTATCTGTAGATGGCCCGAGTGCCAAAATCACTTCGGCATTGCCCGGGGTCTGTTGCTTCAAAATGCTTTGAACGGCCGAGCGCAAGTAGAGCTCTTCGTTCAGCACCGGCATCACAAAAGCTACAGATTGCAGAACCTTAGTCATTGAGTGGTGAACCAGTTGATTCCGCATACGCCGCACAAACTTCACGGGCGTCGCCATCCATGCGAACTTCGCCCTTATCGAGCCAGATCACGCGGTTACAAGTGTCAAGAATCGACTTCATCGAGTGGCTCACTAGAAACACCACACCGGCGCCGCTTGCAAGCTCACGCATGCGAGCCTCGCTGCGGCTTCTAAAGTCTTGGTCTCCAACTGCAAGGGCTTCGTCGATGATCAAAATGTCGTGCTCTTTTGAGGCGGCGATTGAGAACTTCAATCGCTCCACCATTCCCGATGAATAGGTAGCCATTGGCAAATCGATAAAGTCTTTCAAACCGGAAAACTCAACGATTTTGGCGAACTTTGCCTTAATCTCGGCCTTGGTGAAACCTAGCGCCAGGCCACCAAGAATGATGTTCTTTTCACCTGAAAGATCGCGAATCATTGCGGCTCCGACACCCAAGAACGCCGGACGACTGCGAGCGTAGATTGAACCGGCATCGAGAGTGAGCACACCTGAAATTGCCTTCATCAAAGTCGATTTGCCAGCGCCGTTACCGCCGATGATTCCGATTGAATCACCTTCGTAGGCAATCAGGCTAACGCCCTTGATGGCGTAAACCTCACGAAGCTTACCCTTATTGCGAACTCGGGTGTTAGTGTCTGTGACTTTTTTGCCGCTCGAGAAAACGCGGTACTTAATGTGTACGTTGTCGACGATTACCGCCGGAGAGCGCTGAGGGTCAGTGCGCACAGCGCCTGCAATAAATTTCTTAGACATTGCGACCGTACTTTTCTTCGGCCAACCAGAAGAAGATCATTCCGGCAAAGAACGTCGCAACTGACCAAACCGAAGCAATAAGCCAGTCGGTCGGGTGAGTTTCGTAGCCGCTGATTGTGAGGCTTCTAGCCAAGTTGATGTAGAGGTGAAAAGGGTTATTCCAAAGCACGAGCTGCAACAGGTGGTTGCTGCCGGTGAGTTTGGTGATGCTCCAGAAGATTCCTGAGACATAGAACAAGACACGAGAAATAAATGGCAAAAGGTATTTGAAGTCAGGCAAGAAAACTGCCAAACGGGCTGAGAACAAAGTCAGGCCAGCTCCGAAAACCACCATCAGAAGCAAAACTGGAATCAGCAACAACCAGCTTGCAGTAACAGACTGACCTAGAAAAGCCACACCAATCAAAGTCAAGATCATGACCGGCAGGCTCTCAATTAGGTTCGAAATCACTACTGCTAAAGGCAATAGGCCTCGAGGAAAATCTAGCGAGTTCACTAGAGCCTGATTACCAGTGATTGCTGTGCTGCCATCGGTGATGGCATTGCTGAGCAGTTGAAAAAATGCCACACCAATAAATAGGTAAGGCAAGTAGTTGTCAGGTTTGTTGCTGCCCAGAACAAATCCAAAAATCAAACCGTAGATCAAGATTTGAAGTGCCGGAACCACAACTACCCAAGCCAGACCCAGAGTAGATCTTGCAGTGGCAGCCTGAATTTGAAAGCTAGCAAAGGTAAAAGCGAAAGCCCTGCGTTGCCAAACTTCTTTTAGGTAGGTGAATAGGTTTGCCCTGGTTCCAACCTTGATTAGCTTGGCCTCAAGAGCCAGCTGTGGCGCATTGAGTTCAGCGGCATCAATCCACTGAGACACTTTTAAGCCTTGGCCTCAACATTGCGGCCAAGAGCAATTACGCGCCAGCCAGCTTTTTGCCAGTCAGCAACCGGAAGTGCGTTACGGCCCTCGACCAAAAGCTTGTTGGCAACAACTTCGCCGAAAGCCTTAGGGTCAATCTGCTTGTAGTCGTTCCACTCGGTTGCCAAAACAACGGCTTCTACGCCTTCGGCTGCCTTAATCAATTCTTGCTCGGTAGCAATGTCTGGGTGCTGAAGTGACATTTGGTGAAGCGAGATTGGGTCATGAACTAGAACGTTTGCGCCGGCTTCAATGATCAGCTTGGTAACTGCGATAGCTGGTGAGTCGCGAAGGTCATCGCTGTCAGGCTTGAACG
>JBDLVP010000074.1:0-14174 GCA_039804705.1 Actinomycetota bacterium | reverse complement strand
GGCAGCCACTGCCTAATGGCAGTTGGTTCGATTCCGAACACCCAAGGCTTGGGTCTTGAAGAAGCCGGAATCGTTGTTAACCCAAGTGGTCATATTCAGGTGAACAAGGTGGCTCGTACTTCTCGTGCCAACGTTTACGCCGTTGGTGACTGCACCGACTTTATGCCGCTAGCTTCAGTTTCAGCTATGCAGGGTCGCACCGCGGTGTTCCACACCATGGGTGACATTGCTAAGCCAACTGAATTGCGCAACCTTGCTGCCAACATTTTCACGGCTCCTGAAATCGCCACCGTTGGCTGGAGCGAGAAAGAGCTCAATGAAGGCAAAGTCAACGGTCGCGTTGTGAAGATTCCGTTGAGTGAAAATCCCCGTGCCAAAATGATGGGCATCGAAGACGGTTTCGTGAAACTTCTTTGCTCAACCGGTGGAACCGTGATCGGCGGCGTTGTTGTTGCCCCTCGTGCGAGCGACTTGATTTACCCGATCGCTATTGCTGTTGAGAACCGACTGACAGTCGACGACTTCGCAAGAACCTTCACTGTTTACCCATCGCTTTCAGGTTCAATTCAAGAGGCAGCTCAAGACTTACACGCACCGATTTTGTAACACGTTTTGCAATAAAAAAGCCGCCCTATTGGGCGGCTTTTTTATTTGAGGTTTACTCGAATTCGATTAGAACGGTTCCGGCTGAAACGGTTTCACCAACAGTTGCACCGATTGACTTGACCTTGCCAGCCTTGTGGCTTGAAAGCGGCTGTTCCATTTTCATAGCCTCAAGAACAACGACTAGGTCACCCTCAGAAATTTCATCGCCAACCTGAACGTTGATCTTCACAACGGTTGACTGCATCGGAGCCTTGATTGAGTTACCGGTTGCACCACCTGCAGCGCCTCCTGACTTCTTGCGCTTTGCAGGGGCTGCGTTTTGAGTCGCTGCTCCGGCTGCACTTGCACTTGAAACAAAGTGCGCTGGCAAAGTTACTTCAATACGCTTGCCGCCAACTTCAACCACAACATTGTTGCGAGCTGATGGGCCAGCAATTTCTTCGGCTTCGGCATCGAACGGTGCAATGTCGTTGTTCCACTCGGTTTCGATCCAGCGGGTGTAAATGCCGAACTTGCCGTTTGAGCCAATAAACGCAGGGTCGTTCACAATTTTTTGGTGAAACGGAAGCACAGTTGGCATGCCTTCGATTTTCATCTCGGCAAGGGCGCGACGTGAACGAGCCAGGGCTTCTGCACGGGTTGAGCCGCTAACAATTAGCTTGGCAATCATTGAGTCGAATGAACCCGAGATCACATCGCCCGATTCAACACCGGTGTCAACCCGAACTCCTGGGCCGCTAGGAGCCTTGAACAGGTTCACGTTTCCAGGAGCTGGCATAAAGTTGCGTCCGGCGTCTTCGCCGTTAATGCGGAACTCAAACGAGTGACCCTTGATGATTGGGTCGGCATAGTCGAGCTTGCCACCCTCAGCCAAGCGGAACTGCTCACGCACTAGGTCAAGACCGGTTACTTCTTCAGAAACTGGGTGCTCAACCTGAAGGCGAGTGTTTACCTCTAAGAACGAGATGGTGCCATCTTGGGCAACAAGGAACTCACAGGTTCCGGCACCCTGGTAACCAACCTCTTTCAAAATTTCTTTTGATGAGTCATAAAGACGCTTAATTTGGTCTTCAGACAAGAACGGTGCCGGAGCTTCTTCAACTAGTTTCTGGTGGCGACGCTGCAACGAGCAGTCGCGAGTTGAAACTACAACTACGTTTCCGTGAGCATCGGCCAAGCACTGAGTCTCAACGTGACGAGGCTTCTCAAGGTATTTCTCAACAAAGCACTCACCGCGACCAAACGCTGCAATAGCCTCGCGAGTTGCCGACTCGAAAGCCTCTTTGACTTCTTCTTTTGCGTAAACCACTTTGATGCCTCGGCCTCCGCCTCCGTAGGCTGCCTTGATGGCAATCGGTAGGCCGTGCTTGGCAACGAAATCTAGAACTTCTTCGGCTCCCTGAACTGGGTTCAAAGTTCCAGGTGCAAGCGGGGCGCCAACTTTTTCAGCAACGTGACGGGCTGAAACCTTGTCGCCGAGCTTTTCAATGGCCTCAGGCGATGGGCCGATCCAAATCAAACCGGCTGCAATTACTGCGCGCGCGAAGTCAGCGTTTTCAGCCAAGAAGCCATAACCAGGATGCACCGCATCGGCGCCTGACACTTTAGCCACGGCCAAGATTTTGTCGATTACCAGGTAGGTCTCAGGCCCAGTGGTTCCATTGAGGGCATAAGCCTCGTCGGCCATTTTTGCGTGCATTGCGTCGCGGTCTTGATCGGCGTAAACCGCAACCGAACCAATACCTGCGTCTTTAGCCGCACGAATGATGCGAACCGCAATTTCACCGCGGTTGGCGACCAATACTTTAGTGATCTTCTTAGAAGCGCTCATAGTTTGTTAAGCCTATTGGTTCTAGCTGCCGGCTGCAGGTTGAAATTTGGGTTCTAGACCCAAAAATCGGTGTATTCCAACCCGAGTTCAAGGGTCATTTCGCGCAATGTTGGCAGAGAGAGCCCAACCACCGTGTGGTAGTCGCCCTCAATTCGCGATATGAATGCGCCACCGAGGCCATCCACGGTGAATGCACCGGCAACTTTTAGCGGTTCTTCGGTTGCGACATAGGCATCAATTTCGGCATCGCTCAGCTGGGCAAAGTGCACTTTTGAACTAGAAACACGACTCACGATTTTGCGATTTTCAGGGTCGCGGTTGTCGATTAGGCAGTGCCCGCTGTAGAGGTGGCCAGTGTTGCCGCGAAGTTTGAGCCAACGAGCTTTGGCGATTTCGGGCAGATGAGGCTTGCCAAGTGATTCGCCCTCAAACTCGAGTGATGAATCGCAGCCCAGAATTATCGAGCCAGCGACCTCAGGGTGATCAAGCGCGGCTTCGGCTTTGGCGCGGGCGAGAATCTCAACTAGGTCAGAGGTGCCCTTGATTAAGCCAAAGCTTTCGGCAACCGCCGCGACTTCGTCTTCGTCAACTTTTGGGGCAATTGTGACTGGTTCAATGCCACCGGCGCGAAGCAACATCAGGCGGGCTGGGCTAGTTGATGCAAGCACAAGGCGATTCATGCCTCAAGGTTATGGAACACTTGTCAGGTGACCAAATCAAAACGCGATCTTCCTCCAGTTGACTGGACCGGCCAAACCTTCACCGTCAAAATCGAAAAAGTTGCCCACGGCGGCATTTTCGTAGCCCGACACGAAGGGCGAGTGGTTTTTGTTTCGCACGTATTGCCTGGTGAAACCGCGAGTGTTCGCGTGGTTGAAGACAAGGGCGGCGCATTTTGCCGCGCTGAACCGCTAGAGATTCTTGAGGCTTCTGCCGACCGAGTTCCACAGGTTTGGAAAGCAGCTGGCCCTGGCATTGCAGGCGGCGCCGGTGGTTGCGAGTTCGGGCACATCAAACTTTCGCGTCAGCGTGAACTAAAGTCCGACGTTCTAGAAGAAGCACTTTCGCGCATGGCTGGCATTGAGCGCCGCGTTGAAGTTGAAGCGCTTGCCGGCGACGACGAAGCCAACGGCCTTGGTTACCGCACACGTGTTCAGCTCAAAGTTGACGCTGCCGGAGTAGCCGGGCCAGTTCGTGAGCGAAGCCATGAGGTTGTTGAAGTTCGAGACTTGCCACTGGCTGTCGATGAAATTCGAGAGCTTGGTCTGCACCAAAAGAACTGGCAAGACGTTGAGCGCATAGAAATTGCTGCCTCAAACACCGGTCAGATGCAATGGATGATCGACAAGAAGGTAAAAGGCGACGAGCGACTAATTGAGCGCGTGGCTGGTCGAACTTTCAGAATTTCAGCAGGTGGTTTTTGGCAGGTTCACAAGAAGGCTGCCGAAACCTTAACGACTTGCGTAAATGACATGATTGCTGCTGGTGGTCTTGACCTAAACGCACCAAACCTTGACCTTTATGGTGGAGTTGGCCTATTTGCCGGCGCGATAGCCGCAAAGTTTGCCAACCGAGTGAAGATCACCACGGTTGAGTCTTCAAAGCAAGCCACCAAAGACGCCGAAATGAACCTGGCTGATTTGCCTGCAGTGCGTGCAGTTTGCAAGCAGACCGATGGTTTCTTGGCCGAGCAAATTTCCCTTGCCAAGTCAGGGACTGTTGACTTTACCGAGGCCACCGTGATTCTTGACCCACCTCGCTCTGGGGCAGGCGGCAAAGTGGTCAACCAACTGCTCAAGCTCAAGCCAAAGCAGATTGTTTATGTGGCTTGTGACCCAATCGCCGTTGCTCGTGATTTGAAGCCATTGCTAACCGGTGGTTTCAAAATTGCCAGCATGCGTGCATTTGATTTGTTCCCTCACACGCACCACTTTGAAACAGTTGTGCATTTGCAACGCGTTTAAGTCGGTAGTTACTGTTTACATACAGTCCAGGCGCGAAAGAGAGGTTGAGATGTCGTTCCGAAACCTGCTTGAGCGCATTTTTGTGCCAACGCACTCCCGCTCGTTTATTGCAATTCGAATCGATAACCTAGCTGGCCGATTGTTTTCGGTTGCCTTGTTGGCAACCTGCGCCGAGGCTTCACTTAATGCCTTTAATCAATTGCAATATTTGAACGCTATTTGGTTTTGGCCAACCTATCTGTGGGTGGCTCTAAGCGCTGCAGGTGTTGCGATTCAGCACTGGTTTTTTAAGGGCGGGCGGCTGCTCTATTTATCGCATGCTTTTGCGGTGGTTTTCACAGTTCTAACCTGGCAGTTCCAAGTGCAAGCAGACATTGAGTTGCCTCAAGGGTTCATGCCTTGGATCTGGTGGCAACTTGGCATGGGAACTCTTTCGGCGGGGCTTGGATTGATTGGCTACATTTCATGGCCAATCATTTTCGGCTTGCCGATTTACTGGGTTTTTCTGCGCCTCGAAGCTTGGGGTGGTAGCGCCAGACTCGACCGCGGCATTCAAGATGCCGTTTACACACTGCTGTTTAGCGCAGTGTTCGTGAACCTCATTCAGTTGTTGCGCTCGAATGCCAAAGCCGCCGATGAAGCTGCGGTTTTGGCTTCAGAGGCGATCGCTAATCAGGCCAGCGCTGTTGCGATTGAACGCGAGCGAATTCGAATCGACACCTTGGTTCACGACAACGTCATGGCTACTTTGATCGCTGCCAACGAGGCAGATTCTGACGTCAAGTACCTTGAGGTCAAAGCGGCAGCCCGAGCAGCCGTCGAAACTTTGCAAAGTTTCAGCACAAACTATGACTTTGCCAATGAGCCTGTTTCCACTCAAAGCTTGTTTGAGGCGTTGACACAAGCCGTTCACAATCACTTTCCTCAGGTTGAAATCAGCCAAACCATTTCGGGCACCCTTTCGGTAGACCCAGAGGTTGCAGCGGCTATCACCGAAGCAACTTTGCACGCAATTGAAAATTCAGTGACGCACGCCGGCGGTAGTTCGGTTAAGCGCACCTTGGTTCTAAAGGCCAGCAAGTCTCAGGTGAAAGTTGTTGTTGCAGATGATGGCCGCGGCTTTAGACCTAGCCAGGTTCCAAAAAACCGCATTGGAATTCGCCTAGCAATTCGCGGCCGCATGAGCTCAGTTGGCGGAGAAGTCAAGATCAACGCAACGCCTGCAAATGGCTGCCAGGTAGTTCTGGAATGGGGCCAAGCTTGATCAAGGTCTCGCGTTTATCGCTAACTATCTTTACTCTTTTGTTTGCGTTGAACCACGCAGTTCTAGGCCTTACCTGGATAGGTGTTTATCGCGATCAAAACATAGCGTCGGTTAGCTTCGTAATTTACGCGGCTGCCGTGGTGCCAAGCATTGTCTTGTATCGCGGCATCAAAATTCCTCAAGCCCAGGCGCTCATGAACTTGTGGGCGGCAGTTGTTGTGCCACTGATTTGTTTGGCGCTACTCGAGATCAACGATGTTACCCGCTCGGGTAGTTTCGCCACCTGGTTTGTTGGCGCGGTCGGCACATTGCTTGGCGTAACTGCGGTTCGCGGTTACCAACTTTTTGCCTGGATCGGCCTCGCGATGCTCTGGATTCAAGTTGTCATCTGGGGTGGGCCGTCGGTAATTGGCACCAGCGGATTAGTGGGTGCGGTGCTGTTGGTTTTTGCCGGTACAGCTGTGGCTCGAGGTTTTGACTCAACTGAAAAGCAGGCAGGGCTCTACCTTGAGCAGGCAAACCGAACATTGACTCAAACCGCCAGATTGCAAGCCACTCGAATCGAACGCAAGCAGCGAGTCGAAGCCGCCTTGCGCGCTGCCCTGCCAATTCTCGAAGGAATTATTGCCATGGATGGCAACCTTAGCGTCAACGGTCGAACTGAGGCGTTACTGACCGAAGCTGCACTACGCGACGAAATTCAAGGCAAGAACCTAATCGATGATGGCGTGCGAATTGCGGCGCGAGAGGCTCGTAGACGCGGGGTAGAAGTGTCAATCATTGACGAGGGCGGGCTAGATGGCGCCTCGGCATTTGAGGCCATGGCGCTTCGTACCAGCGTGGCACAAGCAATTGCTTCAACTACAGCCGGAAACATCGCGGTTCGCGCGCCAAAGGGTGAAACCTTTATGGCGAGTGTTACCGCTCAAAGGCCTGGCGAATCGCGCCCAGATCTTTGGCTGCGCTTGCCTTAGGCTAGCGAGAAAGCGCGAACTTCAAGGTATCGAGCGGAATTCCACCGAGGTTCAAAACCTTCTTGTGGAAAGCCTTTTGATCTTCACCTGAAGCCTTCGATTCTGCAGCTAGTTGCTCCCAGATTCGCTGGCCAATTTTGTAGCTAGGTGCCTGACCTGGCCATCCGAAGTAGCGGTTGACTTCGAATTCCACGAACGAGTCATGTTCCATTGAGTTTTCGCGCAAAAACTTGTGGGCATAGTCGAAGTCCCACTTGCCGGTGCCATCTAGACGTGGTTTATTGCAGTGAACGGCAATGTCGAGCACAACGCGAGCTGCTCGTAAACGTTGGCCATCGAGCATGCCCATGTAATCACCCGGATCATCTAAGTAACCAAGCTGAGCCATTAGACGCTCTGCATAAAGGGCCCAACCCTCACCGTGGCCAGAAGTCCACAGAATTAGTCGGCGCCAAGCGTTTAGCTCGGCACGGTTATAGGTGGCCTGACCCACCTGCAGGTGGTGGCCTGGAACGCCCTCGTGGTAAACCGTGGTTAGTTCACGCCAAGTGTCGAATTCGGTAACGCCTTCAGGTACTGACCACCACATGCGCCCAGGTCTCGAGAAGTCATCGCTTGGCCCGGTGTAGTAAATGCCGCCGCTGTTGGAAGGTGCGATCATGCATTCCAAAGTCTGAATCTCAGGTGCAATGTCGAAGTGAGACTTGCCAAGTTCCGCGACAGCTTGGTCGCTCTTGGCTTGCATCCATTTTTGAAGTTCTTCTTTGCCGTGAAGCTTGCGTTTTGGGTCACTGTTTAGGTGTTCGATAGCTTCGGCAATTGTTGCCCCAGGCTTTATGCGCTTAGCGGTAGCTTCTTGCTCGGCTTTCATTCGGGCTAGTTCTTCGATTCCCCATTCATAGGTTTCATCGATATCTACCTTGGCGCCCAAGAAATCGCGGCTGAAAAGTTCATATCTTTCCCGGCCAATGGCATCAACTTCGCTGGCATTTGGTAGCAACTCTGACTTTAGGAACTCGCCGAATTTTGCATAGCCATTGGTGGCAGCTTTTGCTGCCTGAGCCAACTCAGCCTTCAAAGTTTCAGGCAGTTCGCCAGATTCAGGCTTTGCGTTCTTGGCAAATTCGAAAAAGAAACCGTCTGACTTGGTAATTCGGGCAACCTGCTCAAGAACTATTTCAACCTGGCGACGAGCCGGCGCATCTTTGGCGGAAATGCCAAGCTCCAAGCTGCGCTGGTAACTCTCGAGTGAGCCGGTAACAGCGTTTAGGCGGCCAACCAGGTTCTTCCAGTCTTGTTCGGTCTCGATCTTTGAGTTATCGAAAACATCGCGAATGCCCTGTGCTGGTGAAGCCAAGTTGTTGAGGTCTCTGCGAGCAACATTGGCTTGGTGCAGTTCTTCTTCAAGACCAAAACGGTTGCGCATGGCGTGAAGTGTGACTTCGTCTTGCAAATCAACGGGTGCATTCTTTTCGACTTGCGCAAGCAAAGCGTTTCGTTCGCTGCGTATTAGCTCTGCGTGCTCTGGGCTGTAGTCGTTGAGTTTGTCTTCGCCGCCAGGGTAGCCAATGTCGGTTGCAAGAGTTGGCGAGAGTTCAGCTAATCGCTCTACCCACTTATTTGCAAGTTTGTCGATGTTTGATTCTGGTCGCATTTATTTAAGTCCGTCTCTGACTGATCCGCGCCATTGACCTGGGCCAATTACAAGTGGGGAACGAAGCATTGGCTGGTTTCGCGACCAAGTTGATGTGGTCTTGCGAAGTCTGCCGGCAGCTTCTGCTTTCGAGTTGCTTTCGGTAGCTGCAGCCTGCAGCACAGCAACCACAACCGCGAGTTCTTCGGCGGTTGGGTTTCCAGCTACAACCTGAAATGCAGGCTTCTCGTTTTGGCTCATTACAGCGGAATGTTTCCGTGCTTTTTAGGTGGCAAATTAGAACGCTTGGTTCGAAGTGCACGAAGCGCCTTGATTATTGCAACACGGGTTGCTGAAGGCTCAATGATTCCGTCAAGCTCGCCACGTTCGGCAGCCAAGAATGGGCTAGCGACGTTGTAGGTGTACTCGGCGGCAAGTCTGGCGCGAACAGCGGCAACATCTTCGCCGGCTTCTTCGGCCTGCTTGATCTTGTCGCGGAACAAAATGTTTACGGCTCCCTGGCCACCCATCACGGCGATTTCAGCAGTTGGCCATGCCAAGTTGATGTCGGCACCAAGCTGCTTCGAGCCCATAACAATGTATGCGCCTCCGTAGGCCTTGCGAGTGATCACGGTAACTAGCGGAACGGTTGCTTCGGCATATGCATAGAGCAACTTAGCTCCGCGGCGAATTACGCCGGCCCACTCTTGGTCGGTTCCCGGAAGGTAACCAGGAACGTCTACCAAGGTGATGATTGGAATCGAGAATGCATCGCAGAAGCGAACAAAGCGCGCCGCTTTTTCACCGGCATCAATGTTTAGGGTTCCGGCCATCTGGCTTGGCTGGTTAGCAATAATGCCTACCGAGCGGCCATCAACGCGAGCGAAGCCAATCAAGATGTTCGGTGCAAATAGTGGCTGCACCTCGAGGAACTCGTTTTGGTCAACAATGCTCTCGATTACCAAGTGCATGTCGTAAGGCTGGTTTGGTGAATCAGGAATCACTGTGTCAAGA
Organism: Actinomycetota bacterium; assembly: GCA_039804705.1. Classification (GTDB taxonomy): domain Bacteria; phylum Actinomycetota; class Actinomycetes; order Actinomycetales; family Microbacteriaceae; genus Rhodoluna. Next base: position 4,888 of record JBDLVP010000074.1, on the reverse strand, counting down.
GCAAGGTCGTCTTCGGTGACAGTTAGCTCGGTTGAATGAGGGTAAACCACAGTCTCGCTCAGGTTGTTTTCTGGCAGGTAACCAAGAAGTTCACGAGCGTAGTCAATCGCGTCTTCTTCGTCGGTTGCCAAGTAGTGAGCCACACCAGATGTCTTGTTGTGCGCGAGAGCACCACCGAGTTCTTCCATGCCAACGTCTTCACCAGTTACGGTCTTGATTACGTCTGGACCGGTAACAAACATGTTCGAGGTTTTATCAACCATGATCACAAAGTCAGTCAATGCTGGCGAGTAAACCGCTCCACCTGCAGCTGGGCCCATGATGATCGAAATCTGAGGAATTACACCTGAAGCCATGGTGTTGCGCTTGAAGATTTCACCGTATTTTCCAAGGGCAATAACACCTTCTTGAATACGAGCACCACCCGAGTCAAGAATTCCGATGCAAGGAACACCGGTTGCAAGTGCGAGATCCATGATCTTGATGATCTTGTTACCAGCGGCTTCACCGAGTGAGCCACCGAAAATTGTGAAGTCTTGAGAGTAAACCGCAACCTGACGACCGTTGATGGTTCCAACACCGGTAACGACCGAGTCGCCGTATGGGCGATTTTTGTCCATGCCGAATGCCGTTGAGCGGTGGCGAACGAATTCATCTAGTTCTTCAAAGCTGTCGGCGTCGAGCAAAAGTTCAATTCGCTCGCGGGCAGTCTTCTTGCCCTTCGCGTGCTGTTTTGCAATAGCTGCTTCACCACTGGCATAAACCGCTTCGTGGTAGCGCTTTTTTAGGTCCGCAATTTTTCCAGCGGTGGTGAATAGGTCTGGCGACAGATTCTCAGCGGTCAAAGGGCACTCCCGATGTTTGTAGAGCCATGTAGGCGTTGCAAGTAACTCTACCGAAGCAATCGGTAGTCTGTGGGAATGGCCTTATTTGACTTGACCCGCTTGCATTTGCCCTATGGCGCCCGCTTTGAGTGGCTCGAAAGCTCAGCCTCAACAAATTCTGAGTTGATTTCGAAGGCGCAAGCCGAACCAGCCGCCTGGCAGCACTTTTCGGTGCTGGCAACTGACTTTCAAACGGCCGGTCGTGGTCGAGCCGGCAGAACCTGGCAAGCACCTCAGGGAACATCGTTGGCGATCAGCGTTTTGCTTCGCCCAAACCTTCAGGCTGCCGCGAATTTGAATCACCTCGGATGGCTCCCGCTGCTGGCCGGTTTGGCCATGTCTGAGGCTGTGAACCTGGCTTTGGGCGAACAGGTGCTGGGCGAAGCTGGCAAGGCAAAAGTGAAATGGCCGAACGATGTTCTGGTCAATGAAAAGAAGATCACCGGGGTGTTGAGCGAGCTTTTGCCTGACTTCAGCGGAGTGGTATTAGGCGCCGGCCTCAATGTTTCACTGACTACTGAGCAACTGCCCGTTCCGACTGCAACCTCTTTGCTAATCGAAAAAGCTGAGTTGAACTTTGATTCACCACAGCTTTTTGATCAATTGCTCAGTTCTTATTTGGAACGCCTGAACTTTTGGTACCAGCGATTTGCAAACAGCAATTTCGATGCCAATAAGTCGGGGCTTCGTCAGGCGGCTATTGCGGCTTGTGTTTCACTCGGCCAAGAAGTGCGTGCGATTTTGCCGGGAGATACCGAAATTCTTGGTAGCGCCATCACGATTGATGACACCGGAAGGCTAGTGATTGAAGCAAATTCTGAAGTGGTCACGGTTGCTGCCGGCGACATTGTGCATTTGAGGCACAATTAACAAGTGAGTTTTGAATCAGAAGTGCTTTTGGCAAGGCTGCGGCCGCGCGCCAGCAAGCTGATTCTGCCTACTGTTTTTTTGATGTTGGCGTCTTTTATTGCAAGTTTGCTCACCGATCGCTTTGATTTGCCCTGGCAAAACTACGTTCTCTATGGCTCATGCGCCGCTTTGGCTATCTTCGGATTTTTGTTTCCGATTATTCGGTACCTCACCACCTGGACTGACATTACAAATTCTCGAGTGGTTGCTCGCTCCGGTTTGTTCGGGCAGAACTTTCGAGAAACATCTTTAGCCGACGTGACCGCAGTCGAAACCAAACCAGCTGGAACAGTAGTGTTGCGACTATTTGATGACTCAATCTTTGAGTTAGTCGGGCTGCCAAAGCCAAAGTTGGTAGCCCAAGAAATTGGCCGTCTGGTTGAGCGAAGAAGAGGCAACAGCTAATGACAAACTTGCGTGAATACGAAAGCAAAGCTCTCGATAGCAAACTGCGCGTTGGCGTAATTGGCGGCGGCCAGCTGGCTCGCATGATGACCATTCCGGCAATCAATCTAGGTCTGACAATCAAGGTGCTGAGCGAAACCCACGGGTCTTCGGCATCGGCTGCAACCACCATGGTGGGCGACTACACCAACATTGAGGTGGTTCGCGAGTTCGCCAAAACCGTAGACCTCATAACTTTTGACCACGAGCACGTGCCACTTGCAGTTTTGCAAGCTCTAGAAGCCGAAGGTGTATCGGTTCAGCCGCCTTCGAAGGCCTTGGCTTTTGCCCAGAACAAACTTGACATGCGAGCACGCTTGAGCGAGCTCGGTTTGCCAATGCCAGATTGGGCCGAAGTTTCTAGAACTTCAGAGCTAGACGCGTTCATTGAAGCTCACGGCGGCGTTGCAATTTTGAAGACGCCAATTGGTGGCTACGACGGCAAGGGTGTGCGAGTTGTTCGATCATCGGCTGATGCACTCGACTGGCTGGCAGATTTCACACCACTGCTGGTTGAAGAAAAAGTCTCATTCGTCAGGGAGTTGGCGCAGTTGAGCGCTCGTCGCCCAAATGGAGACTTCTTGGCTTGGCCTCTAGTGCAAACGGTTCAAAAAGACGGTGTTTGCGCTGAGGTGCTTGCACCTGCCCCTGGTGCCAGCAGTGAAACCTTGGCTACCGCAGCGCAAATTGCTAAGTCGGTTGCGGCAGGGCTCGAGGTAACCGGTGTTTTGGCAGTTGAAATGTTTGAAACCGCAGATGGTCGTTTGCTAATCAACGAATTAGCAATGCGCCCGCACAACTCTGGTCACTTCAGCATCGAGGGATCAGTTACCAGCCAATTCGAGCAGCACCTAAGGGCAGCCCTTGATTTGCCACTAGGTGATACTTCGCTGGTTTCCGAACACGCTGTGATGATTAACCTTCTCGGCGTCGATGACGATAACGACTTTTTACCACATTATGTAAACGCGCTTGCCGAGCACCCAGCCGCCAAGATTCACACCTATGGCAAGGCTGCCCGAGCTGGCCGCAAGATGGGCCACATCACCGTGGTGTCAGATGACGCAAACTGGGCGCTCGCCGAGGCGCGCGGTGCGGCCGAAATCCTGCTAAATCGCCAGTAAAAACCTAAAATTAGGGTATTCAGTTGGGCTTTGTTGCGCTCGGTGAAGAACGGAGAGAAGCATGTCTAACCCAGTTGTTGGCGTGGTTATGGGATCAGATTCTGACTGGAACGTAATGTCAGATGCTGCACAGACTCTCAAAGACTTTGGCATCGAATATGAGGTTGAGGTTCTCTCAGCTCACCGAACTCCAGAACGCATGATCGAGTGGGGCAAAGCTGCTGCCGGTCGCGGCCTCAAGGTAATCATTGCTGGTGCCGGCGGAGCAGCCCACCTGCCTGGAATGTTGGCATCGGTGACCACTCTGCCTGTGATAGGTGTGCCTGTGCCTCTCAGCAAGCTCGACGGCATGGATTCGCTGTTGTCGATTGTTCAGATGCCAGCCGGTATTCCGGTTGCCACCGTTTCAATTGGCGGCGCTAAGAATGCTGGAATTTTGGCAGCGCGCATCCTCGGTGCTTTTGATTCAAAACTGTCGCAGGCGATGGCTGACTACAGTGCGCAACTTGCCGACCAGGTTGCCGTAAAGAATGCGAACCTGAAATCTCAAATCTGATTCAACCGCGAAGCGCTGCTAGCAACCAAGGACCTTTTCGAAACATAGATCGGGCCTCGGCGCAGCAGTTGGTTCGCCGCGCTCGCTGGCTTTTTGTGCTTCACCTTTTGGTTCCAGGTTCAGTGCAACTTTTGGCTGGCAGCCGTCGTTTCGCACGCGTTGGAATTATCGGCACGATCGCCTCTTGGGTACTTTTGCTTCTCGCCGGAATAATCGCCCTGCTTGATCGCAACATTTTGGTTTGGCTGGGAACCAACACGATCGTTATGACAGCGTTCTCGATTTATCTGGCGCTTTGGGCAGTAATTTATCTGGTGCTCTCAATTGATTCACTGCGCCTGCTCAAGTTGCTTTCTTTGCCGATTCGAGCTCGCCGCGCTTTTCTAGCCCTGATGCTGGCGGTAACTCTGGCTGGCACCGGATCACTTGCTTACAGCTCAAACCTTGGCTTGGCCCAGTCGAGTTTGGTCAATGACATTTTCAAGCAGCACGGAACCTTGCAGCCAATCAAGGGTCGCTACAACATTTTGCTTCTCGGCGGTGATGCTGGCTCTGACCGCTTTGGTCTTCGCCCAGACAGCATTTCGGTTTTGAGCATCGATGCCAACACTGGCGCAACGGTCAACATAGGAATTCCGCGCAACATGCAGCACGTGAAATTCGGCAAAGACTCACCGATGACCACCGTTTACCCGAACGGCTGGAACTGTGGTGTCGAGTGTTTGATTAACGCAATCTACAAAGACACCATGGATAACCACCAAGACCTTTACCCGAATGCCATCAAGCAGGGTTCAGACCCAGGTGTAGAAGCAACTAAAGATGCAGTTCAGTGGGTTACTGGCTTGCAGATTCAGGCCTATGTTTTGGTTGACATGGCCGGCTTCAAGAACCTGATTAACGCTCTCGGTGGCATTGAAATCAACGTCAATGAGCGCCTGCCAATCGGTGGCGGCGTAGACATTTACGGC
>JBDLVP010000073.1:0-4023 GCA_039804705.1 Actinomycetota bacterium | reverse complement strand
TTTGCTGGGTTACGCGGTCGAAGGCCAAACCTCAGGTGAAGAAACCGACATGGGCTGGCCAATTACCCCTCACGGTCTTGGCAGTTTGCTAGTTCGCTGGACTCGCGAATATGGTTCACTTTTGCCACAACTTTTCATCACCGAAAACGGCGTCGCCTATGACGATGTTCCAGGCGCCGACTCGCGAGTTCGCGACGAGCGACGAATCAAGTACTTCAACGATCACCTGCTGTCGGTGAGCGATGCGATTGAGCGCGGAGCAAACGTTGGTGGTTTCTTTGCTTGGTCGCTTATGGATAACTTCGAATGGGCCATGGGCTTTGGCATGAGATTCGGGCTAATCTTGGTAGATTTCGAAACTCAAGAACGAGCGATCAAAGATTCTGGCCACTGGTATCGGAAAGTTGTTGAGAGCAATGGCGAAACCCTAGTTCGCAGAAAGTCATTCTTTGCCTAAGTCATCGGTTTCAAAAACTCTCAAACAAACCAGGCTTCTGGTCAGTGCATACTTTTTGTATTCAGGTGCTAGCGTCACCATCTGGACAGTTCACATTCCTTACTTTGTGAAAGTTATGCAGCTAAGTGCACTTCAGGTTTCGGCGATTATTTTGTTCATGGGGATCGGCGCTCTTATTGCCACCCAGGTTCTTGGCCCAGTCGCTGATCACCGCGGGAACAAAGCAGTGCTTATGGGTTCGGTATTTGCCAATCTGTTGGTGTTCTGCGCCATTGGCGTTGCGCCAAGTTATCTTTATTTGCTCTCAATTGCGGTTCTGGTTGGAGCAGCTATTGGCACCATGGATTTCTCGATGAACGCGCAGGCGGTTGACGTTGAGCATGCCTATAAGCGCCCAATCTTTTCTTCTTTTCACGCATTTTGGTCGCTTGGCGGTTTGCTAGGGGCAACAATTGCTGGCGCTACCTTGTGGCTGGAAAGCCCGATCTGGGTCACCTTTGCTACCTGGGGATTACTTGCCTTATTTCTGTTGACCGCCTCTAAAAAGTTCTTGCTCCACACTCCAAAAGTGCAAACTCATGAGCTATCAAAGGCAGAAATCAAAGCTCAGGCTCAGGCTGACGCAGCCTTGAACAGACCGTATTTGAAAATCATTGTTTTGCTTGGCCTAATGGCAGGTTCAGGTGCCTTGATGGAAGGCCTTGGCATCGACTGGTCAGCTCTGTATTTGAATCAGCAACTTGGCGAAACCCTTAGCCGTGCATCAATCTCAGTTGCCGTGTTTAGCGGCGCAATGGCAGCTTTTCGAGCTGTTGCCGACAAAGTGTTGGCTCGAATCGGTCGCATCAATTTGATTCACTTTGAAGGTCTTTTAGCCTCTGCGGGAATCGCCATCGCGGTGCTAATGCCTACCGGTTCGCTCTCGCTAATCGGGTGGCTGATTGCGGGGCTTGGAGTTTCGTCGATCGTGCCTCAGTTGTTCGCCTACTCGGCAACCGTTGGGGCCAAATCGCACAGCGGTCGCAACATGGCAAAAGTTTTCGGGTTTACCTATGCGGTCATGCTTGGCGGCCCAGCACTTATTGGCTACTTAGCTTCGGTGTTTGATTTGAGAACAGCTCTGAGCATCGGCATTGCACTCGGCTTGTTGGTAGCGGCAGCAACCAGCATTTTGCCTAAGAAAACTGACTAGCTTATTTAGCTAACGCCTTGCTCTAATGCTTCAAGCGCAGTTTTGTGCAAAGCGCCGTTGGTTGCCAGCACGCTTGAACTGCTCTCGGTCAGCGGGCCATCGATAGCGCTGAAGGTTCCACCAGCTTGCTCAACAATCGGCACTAGAGCGGCAATGTCGTAGATCTTGAGGTCGTGCTCGGCAACAATGTCAACTGAACCTTCTGCCAGAAGCATGTAGCTGTAGAAGTCTCCGTAGGCGCGAGTTCGCCAAACCTTGCGGCTCAAACTCATTAGCTCGTCAAGGTATCCGTAGGAATCCCAAAGTTGCAGGTTGTTGTAACTCAAGCTCGCATTTTCGAGTTCTGAAATTGCCGAAACTTTTAGGTTTCTCAAGCCACCATCAATGTCGGTAGTTTCAGCAACTCCAGGGGCTGCCCACCAACGACGACCAAGTGCCGGCGCAGAAACCACGCTGACCACAGGCTTTCCATCGATTGAAAGTGCAATCAACGTTGCCCAAACTGGAACACCGCGAAGGAAGTTGGCGGTGCCATCGATCGGGTCGATAATCCACTTGCGCTGGGTTTGACCCTCAGAGCCGAATTCTTCACCGATGATTCCATCTTGTGGGCGTTCAGCTTTCAAAATGGCTTTGATAGCCTGCTCGGTTGACTTGTCGGCATCTGTAACAGGCGAGCGATCAGGTTTGGTTTCAACTTGAAGGTCAAGTGCACGGAATCGCTCGAGGCTCACGGCATCGGCAGCATCGGCTAGTCGAAGTGCTAGTTCGAGGTCACTTTCAAAGTCAGGCATAGCCAAAAGTCTATTCGCGAGCCGCGCTATCGCGACTTTCACGCGACTCATTAGCGGTATTTAGCGAACTCATAAGTCGGCGAAGCGAGTCGACTCTGGCGGCCCCAGATTCACCCAGGGAACCCTTTTCGATTGCTTCATCGAGGGCGCAGTCAGGTGAACCAGCAAGGTGGCTGCAATCGCGAGGGCAGTTCTCAGCAATGGCGTTCAAATCTTCAAACGACTTCAACAGATTCTCAAGTTTGATGTGCCCAAGCCCAAACGAACGCACGCCAGGGGTGTCAATAATCCAACCGTCGTCAAGGGCAATGGCTCGAACCGAGGTTGAAGTGTGGCGACCTCGACCAGTTACCTCGTTTACATGACCGGTTGCGCGCATGGCATTTGGAACCACGGCATTCACCAGAGTTGACTTGCCAACACCCGAGTGACCAACGGTCACAGTCACTTGCCCTTTGAGTACTTTATTTAGCTCATCTAGTGACGGGGCATCTGAGCGGTTCAAAATAACTTGGATGCTTAGACCTGCGAAATTAGCCAAAAATTCAGCAGGGTCGGCGAGGTCGGTTTTGGTAATGCACAAAATCGGTTTTAGACCGGCATCGAAGGCTGCCGCTAGGTAGCGATCAATCAGTCTGGTGCGAGGTTCGGGGTTAGCAATTGAAACCACAATCAGCATTTGAGTTGCGTTCGCCACAATCACGCGCTCTACCTGATCGGTGTCATCGGCGCTGCGGCGAAGCAAGGTCGAGCGAGGTTCAATTCGAACCACACGAGCTAACGCGCCAACGGTTTCACTGGTGTCTCCGGTTAGTGCAACGCGGTCGCCAACTACAGGGCCTTGCTTACGAAGTTCTTTCGCCAAAGTGGCATTTACCATGCGCTTTTCATCATCAAGCAAAACTCGGTAGCGACCAAGATCTACGCCAAGAACCATGCCAATTTGAGCATTTTTGTATTCTGGTCGGTTTTTGGTTCTAGGTTTGTTGCCCTTTGGGTTTGGGCGAAACCTGATGTCAGTTTCGTCAAGGTCGTGCTTGACGTTTTCAGGTTCGTAGAGCCAACTCAAGCGAGCATTCCCGCCCAAAGCTCGGCAAAGTTCGGCATGGTCTTTGATGTCGTGGTGATGTCTTCAACCACAATTCCAGGCACTCGAAGGCCAATTATCGCTCCGGCAGTTGCCATGCGGTGGTCTTCGTAAGTGTGCCAAAGTGCACCGTGCAAGTGATTGCTCGGGTCAATCTCAAGACCATCGGCAGTTTCGCGGCAAATACCGCCAATGCGGTTAATCTCGGTCGAGAGCGCTGCTAAGCGATCAGTTTCGTGGCCTCTCAAGTGGGCTACTCCGGTGATGCGAGTTGGGGTATCAGCGATCGCTGCCAAGGCTGCAATCACTGGGGTTAGTTCGCCGCCAATCGAAAGGTCGATTTCGATTCCGTGAACCTGTCCAGTGCCAGAAATCGTGAGTCCCTTTTCAGAGCGTGAGATTTTGGCGCCCATCTGCTGCAAAATGCCGTCGAATTCGTCGCCCACCTGAGTAGTTTTTACTGGCCACAACGGAATAGTCACTTCGCCGCCGG
>JBDLVP010000072.1:0-5757 GCA_039804705.1 Actinomycetota bacterium | reverse complement strand
GACTGGGTGGCACTGAGCTTGATTCCTGAGACTTTGAAAGTCACCACCATGGGCACTCGCCAACCAGGCGACCCGATCAACGTTGAGGCCGACGTAATGGCCAAGCACATCGAAAAACTTATCGAAGCGCACCTAGCGAAAGTAACTAAATAATGACCGCTCTAAACACAATTGAAGAAGCACTAAATGCCCTTCGTGCCGGAAAGCCAGTTTTGGTTGCTGACGCTGCCGATCGTGAAAACGAAGGCGACGCAATCATGGCGGCTGAGTTTGCAAACCAGCACTGGATCAACTGGATCATCAAGAACTCGAGCGGTTACCTTTGCGCTCCAATGACCGAAGAGCGGGCTAACTTACTTGAGCTTCCGTTGATGACCCCTAAGAACCAAGACCGCTACCGCACTCAGTACACCGTCACCGTTGACGCTGCCGCTGGTGTTACCACCGGCATCTCGGCTGAAGATCGCGCGTTGACCTTGAACCTATTAGCAAGCAAAGATGCAAAGTCTGCTAACTTCGTTCGCCCAGGTCACGTGTTACCTCTGCGCGCAAACGTTGGTGGAGTTGTTGTTCGCGGTGGTCACACCGAAGCCGCAGTTGACCTGCTAACCCTTGCTGGTCTTACCCCAGTTGGCGTGATTGCTGAAATGGTTTCGGCTGATGGCTCAATGATGCGCTTGCCTGAGCTCAAAGAAGTTGGCGCTCGCGAAGGTTTGCCGGTAATTACCATCGCGCAGATCATTGAGCATATCAACCAGCACAACCTTGATTTGCACTGCTCTGCAGAGAATAGAGTTTCATTTGCAGCCGAGGCGAAGGTTCCTACCAGCCATGGCTTGATGCGCATGCGCGGCTACTACGACCACAAGACCACCGCCGACCACGTTGCTATCGTTTCGGGTAATCCGAGCGGTGAGAATGTGCTCGTGCGCATCCACAGCGAATGCATCACTGGTGAAGCTTTTGGCTCAAAGAAGTGCGAGTGCGGGCCACAGTTGCAATACGCGATGGATGAAATCTCAAACAACCCAGACGGCGGCATTGTGCTTTACCTTCGTGGTCAAGAAGGTCGCGGAATTGGCTTGCTCAACAAGCTCAAGGCTTATGCCTTGCAAGAGCAGGGTCTTGACACCGTTGATGCCAACCTTGCCCTCGGTTTGCCAAGCGAGAACCGCGAATACGGCGCTGCAGTTGCAATGCTTCGCGACCTTGGAGTTGCCAGCGTTAGACTAATGACCAACAATCCGGCTAAGAGCGCCTTCTTGATTGACGCAGGCATTGCGGTTAATGAGTTTGTGCCAGTAATCGTTGGACAAGAAGCTGAAAATGAAGGCTACCTAGAGACCAAGCGCGAGCGCATGGGTCACATGATTCCGGAAGGCAAATAATGAGTGGCGCAGGCGCACCGCAGTTTGAAATTGATGCCAGTGGATTGGCAATCACAGTTATTGTGACAAGCTGGCACACCGAAATTACCGATGGGCTTTTGGCAGGTGCTGAACGCGCATTACAAAAGGCCGGCAACGATGTTTACTCAATCGTTCGAGTGCCAGGCGCATTTGAGCTGCCATTGGCTGCCAAGTGGGCAATAGAAGAAGGAGCTGAGGTCGTAATTGCTCTCGGTGTTGTTATTCGCGGCGGAACCCCTCACTTTGAGTTTGTTTGTGACTCGGCAACCGAAGGCCTAACTCGAGTTCAACTCGACACTGGTGTGCCTATTGGTTTCGGTCTGCTAACAGTAGACACTGAGCAACAAGCTCTTGATCGTGCGGGCCTAAAAGGCTCGAAAGAAGACAAGGGTGCCGAAGCTGTTGAAGCCGCCGTGCTCATGGCTAGACTGAAGTAATGGAAACTATTTCTGGAATTCTCGTTGTTCTACACCTCATTGGTGTTGCTGCTCTTTTGGGCGGCTTCCTCACTCAGATCAAAGACCTAAAGACCGGCGGGCGCATTACTCCGTCGATGTTCCACGGTGCCTGGACTCTCTTGGTGACTGGCTTTGCACTTATCGGAACCGTTATGGCTTCACCAGATGAAACCATTAACAACTATGTTCTGACTGCCAAGGCAATCATCATCACTGTGATCTTCTTTGTGGCTTACGGTTACAACCGTCGCGCCACCTTGCCGAAGTGGGTTCTACCTCTGATTGGTGCACTAACTGTTGCCAACATGGCACTTGCCGTTCTTGGCCCAATCGTGGTTCCTAAATAATCAAGACCAAATGAAAATGGCCCCGATTCTGTCGGGGCCATTTCTTTTTGCCTAAATTAGCGAATCTTGCAGCAGGTTCCGCCATCAAGCGGAACGATGGTTGCTCCACCAATAGCTAGAGTGCCTGTTGCAAGTGCAATTGCGCTAGCCAATACGATTAGTTTCTTCATTGAAATCACCCCTTAATTTGTGCTTGAGATGAATATGTCAAATATTGTGAAACAGGTCAAGTTCAACTATCGTTTAAGTTGTGAAGATGCAATTGGGTGATATCGGCTCTCAGCTGAAGAGTCAGCGTTTGGCTAAAGATTTGACTCTCGAGCAGGTTGCCGATGGTATTTGCTCATTGAGTTACCTATCGCTTGTCGAAAGCGGCAAGCGCACCCCGAGTCGCCGCATTCTGCGCGACCTAAGCTTCAGACTCGACATGAAACTTGAGCAGCAAGGTGTTGTTGCTAACGAAGGCTTTGCCAAGTGCCTAGTAGGTTTGCGCATCGGCAAGTTCGACGAAGTCGAAGAGACAATTCCAACCCTGAAGAGCCAGGCCGAGAAGAACTTGATCTCAGGTTTGCTGGCTGATGCCCGAGGTTCGATCGTTGAAGCCGTTGCTCTTCTCGAAGGTGTGTTCAACAACCGCGCTGCTGGCGATGACCTTCGCGTTCACGCCGCCATCAACTTGTGCCGCGCCTTGGCTAACTCGGGCGATAACCACTACGCCATGAACATTGGCGAGCAAGCACTTCGCGACTTCGCGCAATTCGACGAACAAGACCCAGAGTTGTTCTTTGAGCTCAAGGCCACTCTGTCTAATGCCTATGTTGCTGCCGGCGACCTAAACCGAGCAATGGCTCTGGTCAAAGACCACGGCGAACACCTTCACGCATCGAAGTGGCAGCAAGTAATGTCACTTTGGTCGCAGATTCACATTCTTGAAAATAGCGGCCAGCTCGATGAAGCTAATCGACTTTCGAACCGTGCACTTCAGGTGCTCGATGAAATAGAAAAGCCATTGGCCAAGGCCAGCCTGTTGAACTATTCAGCTTGGCTTGAGCTAAAGACAGGTAACGCTAATTCTCAGGTCGTGGCCAACAAGCTTGGTGCAGCCGAGGCAATCTTTAGAGATGCCAAGTCAAACGTGAATATTGCCCACTGCCTTGACACTCAAGCAATGGCTGAATCGATCTTTGGTTCACCCGAGAAAACTGAGGCTCTAATCAAAGAGTCACTCAACGAACTAACTTCAGAGCAAGGTGGACTTCGAGCAGTCATGCTCGTGAGCGCTGCAGCGAGTTACCTGCGCATTGGCAAAGCAGACAAGTGCAAACAGTCTCTGGTTGAGGCTCGCTCGCTCTTGTCGAAAGCTGGCGCCACCCGTCACGAGGCACAAGCCTGGCGCGAAATGGGTGGGCTATTCGAAGAACTTGGCGACACCCAGTCAGCCCTTGAGTGCCTAAAGGCTGCCACAGACTTGCTCGGTTTGGTTCGCCCAAGTGCTCTCGAGACCGCTAAATAAACTCCTATAAATAAAAAAATGCCTGCCGGTTACTCGGCAGGCATTTTTTGTTGAGTTTTTTAGCGAAGGAACAGCGCTGTTAGGCGCTTGGTTGTAAAGAACAGCCCGAGCACAATCATCACTACGAAATAGAGCACATGCCACAGCAAGCCCCAGCCGATGGTTCCAAGAGTAAGTGAGCGAACCAGTTCAATCGCTTGCCAAAGAGGTAGCGCCTCGATTACTAGGCGAATCCATTCTGGGTAAACGGTTAGCGGGTAGAAAGTTCCCGAGAATAAGAACATTGGCAACATAAAGAAGTTGACCCAGTTCATTTGCTGAAAGTTCTTGAGGTAACTGGTAATTCCCATGCCGATAGAGGCAAAACCAAAGGCAACCAACACCGCAGCAAAAGGCGCAAGCAAGCCCCAGGCACTTGGAATAAGCCCAAGTGGCGCAACCACGATCATGAAGCCAACCGCATAAGCAAACCCGCGAAGCAACGCCCAGCTGATTTCGCCGAGGGCTACGTCGAGTGAACCGAGCGAGGTTGAGAGCACGGTGTTATAAAGCTTGCCGAAGTGCATCTTGAAGAACACGTTCCAAGTGCTGTCATAGATTGCGCCGTTCATTGCTGAGGTAGCAAGCAAAGCTGGGGCAATGTATGCCGCATAGCTAACTGGTGCGCCTGAGCCATCGGTGACACCACCAATCAACTTGCCAAGGCCAAAACCGAATGACAGCAAATAGAACACTGGCTCAACAAAGCCCGAAAGCACCACGAACCAAGTCGATGACTTCAGCGCCAGTAGTGCGCGCGAAACCATGATCATTGGGCGGCCAGCAAACGAGCCGGCTCCGGCTCGACCCGAGCGGCGTTCAGCAATCGCAATTGCGCTGTCTGTCATTGCATTCAACATGCTCATTTTGCGAGCCTCAGTTCGAATTGTCGGGCACCAATGTAAATCGAAACCACAAGCAGCACGCTCAAGAAAATAAAATGCGTGGCCATAAGCCAGGGCGCCACTTGGTGACCATAGCTGAGAGCACGGCCAATGTCAGTTGAGTGCCAGAGCGGTGAGATCCAACCGAACCACTGAAGGTAACTAGGTAGTGACTCAAGCGGGTAGAAAGTGCCCGAGAACATAAACATCGGGGTCAAAATGAAACGGCCAACGATAGCGAAGAAGCCGTCGTCGTGTTTGATGAACGAGCTAGCAGCACCCATTGCCGTTGCCATTGACATGCCGGCAAAGAATGCCGAGAACGTAAGCACCGGTACCGAAGCCAACGGAATCGCTCCGAACAATACCAAAACAGCTGCGTAGATCACAATGGTCAGAATCGCTCTGGTTGCCGAGGCAATAACCAGACCCAAATAGATTGCCCGGCCAGTTAGCTGAGTTGAGTTCATAGCCCAGAACGATTTGTCCCAAACGAAGCCCTGAAGCACTGGGAAGGTCATTTCATCCATGGCAGCATTTATGCCTGCGCTGGCAAGCAAGGCTGGCGCCAAAAAGGTTAGGTAACCAACGCCATCGATTCCGGCAGGGCCAAGGTTTTTATCGACCAGCGAGCCAATTCCAATACCGACCGAGGTCAGATAAAGAATTGGGTTTCCTAGCCCGAATGTAATCAGCGAGGTGATCCACTTGATCATATTGCGAATGCGGTATTCGGCAACATACCAAGCGCCAAGCCAACTAACTTTGCGAATGTTTACAAGCTTTGATGCACCTTGCCAGGTGGTTTGAATGTCGCTCATTAGTCAACCAAAGTGCGGCCGGTTAGTCGCAAGAATACGTCTTCGAGAGAAGCTCTGCGAACCAGTGAAGTGATTGGGTCAAAACCGAGCTTTTCAATTTGAGCAAGGGCTTTTTCACCTGAGTCGGTATAAATCAGAATTCGGTCAGGCAGTTGCTCTTGACGATCGCCGATCTTTGCAATCTTCGGAGCAACCTCGGCATTCTTGCTTGAACCGAAGCGAACCTCGAGAACCTCTTTGCTCGAGTACTTCTTAATAAGTTCTGCTGGGCTGCCTTCAGCCATGA
>JBDLVP010000071.1:0-3980 GCA_039804705.1 Actinomycetota bacterium | reverse complement strand
CCAGCAAAGGTGTCGGTCGTACACAACGGCATCGACCTAGATGCCTTCCAGGCAGCAAACAACCCTGACCTCGTTCGCGCAAACGGAATAAACCCAGACGCTCGAAGTGTGGTCTTCGTCGGTCGCATTACCCAGCAAAAGGGCTTGCCCTACTTGCTGAAGGCAGCGAAAGAACTGCCTGCCGATGTTCAACTCGTGCTTTGCGCTGGCGCACCAGATACCCCCGAAATTCTTGCAACAGTTACCGAACTTGTTGAGGAACTTCGAAAGGTTCGCGGCAACGTCATCTGGGTTGAAAAACACCTGTCTAGACCAGAGTTAATTGCAATTCTTTCTGCGGCTACCGTTTTTGCCTGCCCTTCGATTTACGAACCACTAGGAATCGTGAACCTCGAGGCAATGGCTTGTTCAACTGCGGTGGTAGCTACGGCAACCGGCGGCATTCCTGAGGTAGTCAGCCACAACGAAACTGGTTACCTCGTAGAAATTGAGCAGCTACAAGATGGATCCGGCAAGCCACTCGATGAGGCCAAATTTGTTTCTGATTTCGCAGCAGCACTAAACCGCGCCTTGAGTAATTCAAATCTGAGCCTGATGGGCACTGCTGGCCGCAGCAGAGTCGAGAAGCACTTTAGCTGGGACAGCATCGCTGAGTCCACAATCAAGGTTTACCGCGAGGCTATCGAAAAGTTCTAGATTCTTTCATTTAGGCTTTTCACATGTCTGTTGTCATCGATTTCAATAACGTATCTTTTCAGCGCGATGGCAAGAGCATCTTGCAGAACATTGACTGGCAGGTCGAGTCGAATCAGCGTTGGGCAGTAATCGGACCGAATGGCGCCGGAAAAACTAGTTTGCTTCGTATTGCGGGTGCACAACTCCAACCGACTTCTGGAACAGTCTTGGTTCTTGGAGAAACTCTTGGTGAAACCAACGTTTTTGATCTGCGCACTCGAATCGGCTTTGCCTCAAATGCGATCGCGAATCACATTCCAAACTCTGAATCTGTTCTAAACGCAGTGATGACTGCTAGTTACGGTGTCACTGGGCGAGCCGAAGAATCGTATGAATTAGTGGATGAGCGCAGAGCAAGGCGTGTGCTGGCCGAATGGCACCTCGAGTCTTTCGAGGAACGCGCCTTTGGAACCCTGAGTGAGGGAGAGCGCAAGCGAGTGCAACTAGCCCGCTCTGTTATGGCTGATCCAGAAATGCTCCTTCTTGACGAACCAATCGCTAGCCTGGACCTAGGTGCCAGGGAAGCCACTATCAAAGTACTGAGCGAGTTCGCTCAGACTAAAAATGCGCCGGCAATGATTATGGTTACCCATCACCTCGAAGAAGTGCCTGTTGGTTTCACACATGCACTTTTGCTGAATGCCGGGCAGATTTATGCAGCGGGTGACATTAGATCTACGCTCACCACCGAAAAGGTGAGCGAATGCTTCGGAATAACGGTTGAAGTTACTCAAAACGGTGGCAGATACTTAGCGCGAGCTAAGTAAAGTCGAATTCCTGCGAAGTTTTTGGTATAGTTTTTCTTTAGTGCCAAGTGCGCTAAACCCCCAGTTTTCTTTTCAAATCGAGGAAGTTACGTCATGAAGGCAGACATCCACCCAAAGTACGAGCCAATCGTATTCCGCGACCTAGCGTCAGGCGTAGCATTTTTGACCCGCTCAACTGTTACCAGCGCTAAGACCATCGAGTGGGAAGACGGCAACACTTACCCAGTCTTCGACGTTGAAATCTCGTCAGCATCGCACCCGTTCTACACCGGAAAGCAGCGCATCATGGATGCTGCTGGTCGCGTAGAGCGCTTCAACGCTCGTTACAAGGGCTTTGGCGCTTAGTAGCTAATAAAGTTTGAAACCCCCCGACATTGTCGGGGGGTTTCTTTTTACCTATAACTTTTGCGGCCAACCGAGTTCAACTGTGAAATTCGAGTCATTCGCCTTGCGCATGAATTCTTGAAAGCTGAGATCTTGCTTTTTGCTTTCAACAACTTGCAAGTCGTGAAGCACGTGTAAATCGCTAGGCAAGTCAGCAGCGTGCTGCCTGGCCATAGCTTGCAAAACACGACCAGATGCCACCGCATCTGCAGTCGCGTTATGAGCATTTCCGAGCTCGACCCCGTAAACCTCGCATGCGGCTTCAAGGTTTTTCTTACCTTTGCGGTACTTGTGAAAATGCTTGAACAAAATCAACGGGTCAATCACAGGTGCCGGGTCTGAAAGAGGCTCAACGCCATGGCGAAGAGCTTCGTAATGCAAAATCGTGAAGTCGTATGGTGCGTTGTAGGCAACAATCGGAACTCCCTGAGCCAAATATGATCGCAAAGTTTCTACAAGTTCGCGAACAACTTGAGCGGCAGGAGCGCCATTTTCTTGCGCAAATGCAGTTGTAATTCCATGCACGTTGCTGGCTGACTCTGGAATCTCAATTCCCGGATTCGCGAGCCACTCGCCGTTTTCAGAAGCAATTTGCCCGTCGGCATCAAGTTCGATCGCGCAAGCGCTAACTATTCGACTTTCTTTTAGATTGAGGCCCGTAGTTTCGGTATCAAAAACAACGATGCGTTTAGCCCATTCAGGCATTTGGGAATTTGAAAGCTCGTCAAATAGGTTCACATTCAAAGGTTAGCGAACTAGACCGACACCCTCGGCTAATTCCAAAGCGGCCTTCTGCTGATTCAGGGTGAATATGTGCAAGCCAGGTGCTCCGATAGCTAGTAATTGAGCGCCCAAATCAAGCGTGTAGTCCATACCGATACGTCTAGCGGTGGCAGCGTCAGCATCTGCTAGCTGTTCATATAGGTTCGTAGGAACTTTGGCGTTCGACATCTCCGCCATTCGCAAAACCTGTTTCGCGTTGGCAATTGGCATAACCCCGGGAATGATTTCTAACGCTATTCCGGCTGCCTCGGCTTTGTTCACCAACTCTAGGTAAGCATCCACACTGAAAAACAGCTGAGTAATAGCAAATTTGGCGCCAGCTGACTCTTTGAGTTTCAAGACATGAACGTCGTGGGAAAGTGACGGGCTCTCTGGGTGAACTTCAGGAAAAGCCGCGACACCAACTTCGAGCGACGACACCTCGCGAGTGAGATTCACTAAATCAAGAGCAGTTTTGAGCTCTCCTTGCAGAAGCGCGTTTGGGTTGTCTTTTGGCGAATCACCTCGCAGAGCGAGCACCGACGAAACTCCGTGATCTTCGAAGCTCTTAATGATTTGCGAGCTGTGGGCCTTGGTAGCGCCAACACAGGTTAAGTGACCAATTGTTGCAATCTGCGGCGCCATGCGCTCTGTTACCGCCAAGGTGCGTTCTTGATTAGAGCCGCCGGCACCATAGGTAACCGAAACGTAGTCAGCACCTGCCTGCATGATCGCGTCAAACGTGCGCCAAAGCGTAATTTCTGCTGCTTCGTCACGAGGCGGAAAAAACTCAAAAGATAGGGTTTTCTCACCTAGTTCTCGACGTGCTGCCGTAATCTGCGAAACATTTGTTGCCGAAAGTTGCGCAATTGGCGTTGGGCGAAGTGATGAGAGCATTCATCAAGTTTAAGGCTCGGTTAGACTTATTACTAATGTTTACCCCACGTTCTCAAGCCTTAGTCGAGGCTATTCGTTCACGCGTTGTCGTAGGCGATGGCGCCATGGGAACCATGATTCAAGAATCTGCTCCTTCGCTAGAAGACTTTCAGAATCACGAGGGTTGCAACGAGATTCTCAATGTAACCCGCCCTGAAGTTATCAAGGCGATTCACCTCAGCTACCTGCAGGCTGGTGCAGACGCCATCGAAACCAATACGTTTGGAGCGAACTTCGCGAACCTAGGGGAGTACGGTATTGAGTCGCGAATTGAAGAGCTAAGTTTTGCCGGCGCACAGATCGCACGGGCAGCGGCTGACGAAGCATCAACAGCGCAGAAAGCGCGTTGGGTTCTAGGTTCTGTTGGACCAGGCACCAAGTTACCTTCGCTTGGTC
>JBDLVP010000070.1:0-3883 GCA_039804705.1 Actinomycetota bacterium | reverse complement strand
GGTCGTTGTTGATCTTGGTTAGGCTCACTGCCAAAGTGCGAAGGGCACCAGATGCCTCAACTAGAGCATCGCGAGCACCCTGAGCTTCAAAGTGGTCGCGAGCCTCAGTAATCGGAAGCTTGGTCTCGGCAGCTAGCAAGCGAATTACTTCTTGCGGGAAGCCCTTAGGGGTGTTGATGCCGGTGCCAACTGCGGTGCCGCCAAGTGGAACCTCTGCAACTCGCACGATGGTTGATTTCACGCGCTCAATCGCATAGCGAATCTGAGCGGCATAGCCACCGAATTCTTGGCCCAAGGTGACCGGGGTGGCATCCATGAGGTGGGTACGGCCGGCTTTAACTACGGTCTTCCAGAGTTCAGCTTTTTTCTCGAGACTCTTGGCTAGGTAGTCAAGGCTTGGAAGCAAGTCATTGATTAGCGCCGAGGTAACTGCAACGTGAACTGAGGTTGGAAAAACGTCGTTTGAAGACTGAGATGCGTTGACGTGGTCGTTTGGGTGAACGGTTGAACCGAACTTGGTGGTCGCCAAAGTGGCAAGCACCTCATTCATGTTCATGTTCGAAGAAGTGCCCGAACCGGTCTGAAAAATGTCTACCGGGAATTCGCCATCGTGCTGGCCGGTAATGACCTCATCGGCAGCGGCGGCGATCGCTTCTGCCATTGCCTGCTGCAAAACACCAAGTTGTGCGTTGGCAAGTGCTGCCGACTTCTTGATTTGCGCCAGAGCGGCGATGTGAGCGCGCTCAAGGGTGGTTGAGCTGATCGGAAAGTTCTCGACTGCACGCTGAGTTTGAGCGGCGTAGAGGGCGTTTAGCGGTACTCGAACTTCACCCATGGTGTCGTGTTCAATGCGGTATTCCACTTGGAACCTTTCGTTTTCAGGCGGTGCCTGAGTTATTTGATTTCACCGAGCGTGAAAAGTGCTTCAACTTCGCCGTTATCGAGCGAATAGTTGGCCCCAACTACAGCCAATTTACCCGCCTTTACGCCTTCAGAAATTACTCGAGAATCGCGCAGCATGTCATCGACAGTGTCTTTGATGTGAAGTTTCGTGATGTCGTCGATCGAAGGCTCACCTGCAGCGTGGGCAAGCTTCACGGTCGGCATAATGTGGTTGACCAAATCTTGAATGTATTGGCCGCTAGCAGGCGCGTGACCCTCGAAGGCGTCGTTGGTTGCCTTGATGGCTCCGCAGCTGTCGTGACCCAAAACCAGAATCAACGGAACGTTCAAAACCTCAACCGCATATTCCAGCGAACCAAGCACGGTGTTGCCAATAACCTGACCTGCATTTCGAACTACAAAAAGATCGCCAAGGCCAACGTCGAAAATGATTTCTGCTGACAGGCGGCTGTCGGCGCAACCAAAAAGTGCTGCAAATGGGTATTGCCCTGCCGAGAGGTCTTCGCGGTGGTCGATATCTTGCCTTGGATGAGCCGGTGTACCAGCCACAAAACGCTTGTTTCCATCGCGCATTGCATTCCAAGAATCTTGCGGGGTAGCTGGTCTGGTCGACATTTTGATTGGCCTACTTCGAATATTTCGCGGTCAATTGCTCTGATACCAAGGTAGCGAATTTTTTGAGTTCAGATTTGCTTGCGGTGCCATAAATAATGACTTGGTCGCTACCAACTTCGGTGACCAGTGCATAGTCTTTCGACTTCGGGGCATCGTTTTTCACGGTGGTTTCGTAAACCGTAAATACTCGCGAATCAATGGTCAAAGTTCCAGTTGGCATGCTGTCTTTCAAGAACAAAAACAACCAGGTTGGGTTGCTCTGGAATGCCTGGGTCATGCCGATGTATTGATTCTCTGGGCCCACAAAGCCCACGTACCAAGAGTCAACGCCATCTTTTGCCTTGCTCGTCCATCGGGCCGAATTAGCCCACCAATCTTTTGCAATTAGACCCGGCAACAAAACAGGTTCACCTGGAACGCTGGCGGCAACACCTTTGCCGATTGAAATGTAGTCAACTGGCTGAATGCGGCTTGAGTCATCGCGAGGAACAATCAGCACAAGGCCAAGAACGATTGCACCACAGGCTGCCAGTGAAAGCAGCAAATTGTTCATGGTTTGACGAGCTCTGCGGCGCTTTGAGCGCTCTTCAGCAGAAACTTTGCTGTCGTCGATATCGTTTGCCATTTATTAGTTGTCTTTTTTAGCAGCGAGAGCATCGTCGAGACGCTTTTTAGCGCCCGAGAGCCACTTTTCACACTGTGCTGCAAGTGCTTCGCCGCGTTCCCAAAGTTTCATTGAATCTTCGAGGGTTGCGGTGCCCTGCTCAAGTTGCTGAACAACCTGCATAAGTTCATCGCGAGCTTGCTCGTAAGTTAGCTCTGCTACGTCTGCGTTTGGTTTCTCACTCATTGATATCTAGCCTAAATGATTAGTTGATTAGTCGGTGGTGGCTGCCAGGTCGCCCTTGGCCAATCGAAGTTTGATTTGGGTGCCGGACTTGACGTTTGCCGCGTCGACCAGCACATGACCCTTGGAATCGCGAACAACTGCGTAACCGCGATCTAGGGTGCCTTGAGGCGAAAGTGACTTCACCTGCTGCTTCAGGTGATCAACCTGCATGCCGGCTTGGCCAATTAGGTTTTGCATGCTGGTTCGCGCTTGCGCTAGCAACAGGGCCAAACGTTCAGAACGGTCGGTGATGAATGTGTATGGGTTAGCCAAAACTGGACGAGAACGAACCTGCTGCAATGCCGCTGACTCATTATTGAATCTAACGGTTAGCGCTGAGTGAATGCGCAACAAGCTCACGCCAATGACTTCACGTTCGTGAACAACATCGGGAACCACGCGCTTGGCTGCATCAGTTGGAGTAGAAGCTCTTAGGTCGGCAACATCGTCGAGCACCGGGCGGTCGTTTTCGTGGCCAATCGCGCTAACAATAGGCTTCGATGTTGCTGCCGCAGCACGCACCAAACCTTCGTCGCTAAATGGCAGAAGATCCATGAATGAACCACCACCTCGAGCCACAATAATCACGTCGATTTCAGGGTCGGCTTCGAGTTCTTTGATTGCTGAAATTACCTGAGGCACACAGTTATCGCCCTGCACCAAGGTGTGAATCACTCTGAACTGAACCTCGGGCCAGCGCAACTTGGCATTTTCGAGCACATCTTTTTCGGCGTCGCTCTTGGCTCCGGTAATCAAGCCAATCTTGTTTGGCAAAAACGGCAGTGGCTGTTTTACCTGGGTTAGGCCTTCGGCGGCTAACTGGTTGCGAAGTTTTTCGATTCGCTCGAGCAAGTCTCCCAAGCCAACCTTGCGCATCTCAACCACGTTGGCGCTGAGCTTGCCATTTTTTGGCCAAAACTCTGGCTTGACCATTGCCACAACGCGGTCGCCCTGCTTAATGCTGGCGTCAACTTTGCCCAAGTTCCAGCTGTGAATCTCAATTGCTGAATCGGCCGTTAAATCTTTGAGCTGACCAAAAAAACGACCAGCCTCTAGGTTCATGCTGATTTTGGCAATTTCGCCTTCGATCCAAATGTAACCGAGGCGGGAAATGTAGTCTTTGAGGCTTTGGCCAAGCTTGCTTACGCTCCAAGGCTCTTGCTGTGTGCTTGAGCGCGAAACTGGCTCATTGCCACCCCAGGCACCCAAGTCGCTCATTTGATTCCTCACACAAAACACCCCGCGCTTATCATTGAAGGGTGATTGTCTCTAAGGATACTGACGTTCTCCCACAAATTATCGAGAAGGCCGATGCTGGCTCGAAGCGAGTTCTGCTCGCCTCGCCTCGCGGATACTGCGCTGGCGTTGACCGCGCAGTGATCGCCGTTGAGCAAGCACTTGATCTATACGGCTCACCAATTTACGTTCGCAAGCAGATCGTTCACAACAAGCACGTGGTTTCTTCGCTAGAAAAAC
>JBDLVP010000069.1:0-4436 GCA_039804705.1 Actinomycetota bacterium | reverse complement strand
ATTGTGTATTTTGAACGTGTTCGCGATGAACTTCGCGATGGTCGCCCACTGGCTGCAGCTGTAGATGGCGGCTGGAAGCGCGCCATTCGAACCATTTTAGTTTCAGACGGAATCAGCTTCTTGGCGGCTACCACGCTCTATGTTTTGACTGTTGGAAACGTTCGCGGTTTTGCCTTCACACTTGGTTTGACCACAATCATCGACATCGCAGTTGTGGTTTTGTTCACCCACCCAATGTTGCAACTTCTTTCTGGAGTGCGATTCTTCAATTCCGGTCACAAGTGGTCAGGTTTTGATGTAAAAGCTATGGCAGGCATCGCTTACAGTGGCCGAGGTCGTTTCAAGGTTTCAGAAACAGTAACTGAAACAAAAGCAGCAAAGAGCTCAAAAGAAGCAGCTCGTCGTCAGACGATCGCAGAGCGCAAGGCCCAAGAAGCTCTTGGCCAGAAGGGCGACAAATAATGTCTAAGTTTGCAGACCTTGGAAATGCGCTTTATTCAGGCGAGAAGTCGTTTGATTTCGTTGGAAAGCGCAAAGTCTGGTACATCATTGCCACAATTTTGATCATTGGTTCAGTTTCATTCACAGCTCTCAGGGGCGGTTTCAACTTCGGAATCGAATTCCGTGGTGGCTCAGAGTTCCGGGTGACTGGTACAACTTCACAGCAAGTGAAGGTGGCTGCGCCTGCAGTAGCTAGCGTTATCGGCGCTGACAAGCAGGTAAACGTAACTCAGGTGGGCACCGACGCACTGCGAATTCAGACCGAGAAACTAACGGCCAATGATTCAGAAGCTGTTCGCCAGTCTCTGGCCAAGGCATTCTCGGTTGACTCGAGTTCAGTATCGAGCTCGTTCATTGGCGCTAACTGGGGTAGCGACATCACCAGTAAAGCAATTTCTGGGTTGTTAGTTTTCATTGCACTTGCAGCAATTGCAATGGCGGTTTACTTCAGAACTGTAAAAATGTCGATCGCGGCTCTTGTTGCTCTGATTCATGACTTGGTAATTACCGCATGTGTTTACGGTGCACTTGGGTTCGAAGTTACCCCAGCTGCAGTAATCGGTTTTTTGACCATTCTTGGTTATTCGCTTTATGACACCGTGGTGGTTTTCGACAAGATTCGTGAAAATACTTTTGAAGTTGAGCACAGTGAGAGCGCAACTTTTAAAGAACGCGTGAACTTAGCAATTAACCAAACTTTGGTTCGCTCGATCAATACTTCTGTTGTTGCAGTATTGCCAGTTGCAGGAATTTTGTTTATCGGAACCATGCTTTTTGGCGCAGGAACGTTGCGCGATATTTCGCTGGCTCTGTTTATCGGAATTATTGTTGGTACCTACTCGACAATTTTTATTGCCTCACCTCTGTATTCGCAATTGCGCGAAAAAGAGTCGAAATACGTTGCAGCAGAGAAAAAGGTTCTAGCGTCACGCTAGGTGGCGACAACAACCAAATTCAAGTCAGGCGAAAATGAGCGACGCACCTCCAACCGGAAGCATTAGCATTCTTCGCTCTCGCCTGCAGGGAATCTTTGGTAAGGGCGGACCTTACAGCGAAGAACTTGCTGAGCTAATTCGAATCGTAAAAACGAATCACCCTAAGTCTGATGTTGCAATCATTGAACGCGCGTTTGACGCTGCTGAGTTAGCTCACAGAGGGCAATTTCGCAAAAGTGGCGAACCGTACATTACCCATCCGTTGGCTGTTGCACGCATATTGGCTGATCTTGGCATCGGTGTTGCCTCACTTGCAGCTGCATTGCTTCACGACACTGTAGAAGATACTCCTTACACACTTGAGCAGCTAACTAAAGACTTCGGCAGTGAAATTGCGCTGCTGGTTGACGGCGTCACTAAACTCGACAAAGTTAAGTTTGGTGAAAACGCGCAGGCTGAAACCGTTCGCAAAATGGTTGTATCGATGTCAAAGGACATCCGTGTTTTGGTTATTAAGCTTGCTGATCGTCTGCACAACGCACGTACTTGGGGTTTCGTTGAGCCTGAAAAAGCGAAAAAGAAAGCGCAAGAAACTCTCGAGATTTATGCGCCCCTAGCTCACCGCTTGGGCATTAGTGCCATCAAGACTGAATTGGAAGACATTTCGTTCTCGGTTTTGTACCCAAAGGTATATGAAGAGATCGTGAACCTGGTGCGTCAACGCACCCCAAAGCGCGACGAGTTCATTGTTGGTGTCATCAATTCAATCGAGGATGACCTGCGCGACAACCGAATTCGCGGAAAAGTTGCCGGTCGGCCAAAGCAGTACTACAGCATCTATCAAAAGATGGTGGTTCGTGGTCGTGAGTTTGATGACATCTATGACCTGGTTGGAATTCGCGTAATCGTTCCAGAAGTTCGAGACTGTTACGCGATCTTGGGTTCGATCCATGCGCGCTGGTCGCCTGTGCCGGGGCGATTCAAAGACTACATTGCTATGCCAAAGTTCAATCTGTATCAATCGCTGCACACCACCGTGATTGGCCCGAATGGGCGCCCGATTGAGATTCAGATTCGAACTCAAGATATGCACCAGCGCGCAGAGTTCGGTGTTGCGGCCCACTGGAAATACAAGCAGCAAAATAGCGCCCAGATTACCAGTGCCGAAGAAGACTTGGCTTGGTTGAAGCACCTGACTGACTGGCAGGCGGAAACTCAAGATCCAGGGGAGTTCCTTGACTCTTTGCGTTTTGAGATCGGTGCCAAAGAAGTATACGTATTCACTCCTAAGGGGCGCGTCATTGGCTTACCTTCAAGTGCGACGCCGGTCGACTTTGCCTACGCGGTTCACACCGAAGTTGGTCACCGCACCATGGGGGCAAAGGTCAATGGGCGACTGGTACCGCTTGAAAGCCAATTGGTTTCTGGTGATGTTGTTGAAATTTTCACTTCGAAATCACCCGAGGCTGCCCCAAGTCAGGATTGGCTGAACTTCGTTAAATCGCCACGTGCTAAGGCAAAAATCAAGCAGTGGATTTCCGCCGAGCGTCGCGATGACGCGATTGAGGCTGGCCGTGATTTACTGGCTAAGGCAATTCGAAAGCAAAATCTGGCCATAAAAGAACTTATGCAGAGCGATACCATTACTGCCTTAGCTGCTGAGCTTCGTTATGGTGACGTTGATGGTCTATTTGCAGCAATCGGCAAGGGGCACGTTTCAGCCCAATCGATCGTCGAAAAACTTCAAGCACTACTACACGCTGATGAGCAAAACGACGATTCGGTGTTTGAGTTACCAACCCAAGCAAGAGCTGTTTCCCGTCGCAACGCAGGCAACTCCGGTGTTCTAGTTCGTGGTTCTGACGATGTTTTGGTGAAGCTCGCTCGTTGTTGCACGCCTGTGCCAGGTGATCAAATTGTTGGTTGGGTCACAAGGGGTAGTGGCGTTTCTGTTCACCGTGCAGACTGCAAAAATGTCGCAGACCTGCAACAGCAGCCAGAACGCTTTTTAGATGTGAGTTGGGCACCTGCAGGCAAGAGTTTGTTCTTGGTTCAAATACAGATTGAGGCACTCGATCGAAGTGGCTTGCTCTCAGATGTAACCCGTGTACTTTCTGAACATCACGTGAATATTCTTTCGGCATCAGTTTCGACTCGAGCAGACCGTGTGGCACTTAGCCGCTTCGTGTTCGAAATCACCGATCCGTCGGTGCTGGATCACTTGCTAAATGCAGTGCGCCGCATTGAGGCTGTTTACGACGTCTATCGAGTATCGCAGTAGCTCGAAAAATCACTAACTCTTGGAACTAGTTACTTGACGCCTTAACTACTTCAA
Source organism: Actinomycetota bacterium (assembly GCA_039804705.1). Lineage (GTDB taxonomy): Bacteria > Actinomycetota > Actinomycetes > Actinomycetales > Microbacteriaceae > Rhodoluna. The sequence goes on along the minus strand of JBDLVP010000069.1, from coordinate 665 downwards.
GCCAGGCCTTACGAGCCTCAAGGGCTTCGGTAGCAGACTTGATTTTGGCAGCATTTTTAGTTGCTGAAGCGGCAGTAAGTTCCGCTTCAAGCTTGAGAATGGAATCTTCAAGCTGAGTCAAAACGCTATTGGTTCGATCTTGGGTTGCAGGGTCAGTCTTGCGCCAGTGAGCTTCTTCAGCTTTACGAACCTTTGATTCGATGGCGCGAAGTTTGTCTTCGATTTCGCGAACTTTTTCTTTCGGCACGCGACCGATTTTCTCCCAGCGAGACTGAATGTTCAGCATAAGTTTCTTGGCAGCTTCTAGATCTGCTTCAGGGATAACATTCTTTGTCGCCTCGGCAATTAGCTCGAGCTTGGCAGCCAAGTTTGCTGCGTATTCAACGTTAGATACAGCTACTACCTCAGCTTTTGCGGAGTAGATAGTGTCACCGGCGGCCTTGAATCGTGCCCATAGTTCGTCGTCGGTCTTTGAGTTAGAACGACCAGCGGTTTTCCACTCATCAAGAAGCTTTCGGTATTCCGCAACTGCGTCGGAGCCCTTAGAGGCCAAGGCTTCGGCTGATTCCACAATCTTAATTTTGGTTGCCTTGGCAGTTTTGCTCGCCTGGTCAAGGGCAGCAAAGTGAGCACGCTTCGCGCTCTCAAACTTAGCGCGAGCAGAA